>JAUTWY010000058.1 GCA_030838305.1 Acidobacteriaceae bacterium | reverse complement strand
GCTCAAATCCCTGCCATCGACCAGAATCTTCCCTTTGGTAGGAACGTAGAAAGCGGAGATCAGGCCGATCGTCGTGGATTTTCCCGAGCCCGATGACCCTACCAACGCAGTGACTGTGCCGGGCTGGGCGCGGAACGAGATATCACGGAGCACGTCGCGGATGCCATCGTAGCTGAAACTTACATCGTCAAACTCCACCGTACCCCGAATGTCATGGAGCGCGACTGTGCGCCGTGGGTCCTGATCCTCGGGCCGCTCGCGCATGATCTCCTGCGTGCGCTCAAGTCCCGCCAGTGCTTCGGTGAGCTGGGTACCGATGGAAACGATTTGCATGATGGGCGCGACCAGAAAGCCGAGCAACAATGTGTAGGAAAAGAAGCCGCCGACGGTCAGTGTGCCGGCAGCAATCTGATGGGTGCCGACATACATCGTGACCGCTCCCACGCCTCCGAGCAGCACGCTGGCCGAAAGACCCATGACCGAGGTTGCGGTCAGGGTGCGCATCACGTTATCCAACAAGCGGCGCACGCCGGAGGCGAAGATTGCTTCTTCGCGCTCTTCCGCGTGATAGCCCTTGATCACGCGCACGCCTCCCAGCGATTCTGTGAGCCGGCCCGTGACCTCAGCGTTAATTTTGCCGCGCTCGCGGAAAATCGGCCTGATTGTGGCGAAGGCTTTGTTGAGTGCTACCGCAAAACAAACCAGGGAACCGACTGCGATCAGCGTCATCTGCGGACTGGTGCGAAATAATAAGACCAGCGCAATTCCAGACGTGACTAATCCACCGGCGAAGTCCACCAGGCCTGTGCCCAGAAGGTTGCGCACGCCTTCCACATCGCTCATGATCCGCGACACCAGGTTGCCGGTTTTGTTGCCGTCGTAAAATGCCACCGGCAGGCGGGAGATGTGTACCTGCACTTGCTCGCGGAGTTCTGCAATCAAACGCTGCGCCGCTTTCGACAACAACTGAGTCAGCGAAAATGAAGTGAAGCCCTGCACCAAAGTTGCGGCGAGTACGAACAGGACCAGCGGCCGCAGTTGATCCATGCGATGCTTGTTGATTACGGTGTCGATGAGGAATTTAGTGGAATAGGGCAGCACCAAAGCCGCGACGCGGTTGATCACCATCAACACAAAGCCGACGGCCAACAGCCAGCGGCGCGGACGCATCAAGCGCCAGACTTCCGGCAACACGGTGCGGAGCCTTTGGACCTTGGGAGTTTTCTGGGCTGATTTAGCGTCTGTACTCAATCTCTAGTTGGACTCCACGAAGCTGCGATTCGCTTCATTATTACTGCATTGTGACATGCCTGGGCGGGGCGTTGTATGCTCGGGGCGTGGCACGTTCGCCTTCCCCGGAGCGCTCTCCAACATTAGGCCTGTTGCTCGGCCTGATCGTGACGCTCGCGGCGGTCCTGGCTTATTCGGCATACATCACTTGGCAAGTGGCCGGATTGCGAAAACTTCAGTCGGAGCTGATCGACCGTGATCGCAAGGATTCTCTGCAATTGCTGCGCATTCAAAACGATCTGAACCTGCTGGCGGTCGCCATGCGGGACATGATCGGCAATGACGAGCCGTATCCGCTCACCGCCTGGTCGGCGCAGTTTCAGCGCATCCACACCGACTTGGACGACGCCATGCGTTTGGAAGCGAGGTTGGCTCCAACTCGGACACCGGAGCAGAGCGCTTCCCTGAACAGTTCGGTGACGCAGTTCTGGGATGCGGTCGACCGTGTCTTCGCATTGGCTGCCGCAGGCCGGGAGAAGGAGGCGCGGGAACAGATTCAGATTTCGCTTCAGGCCCGTCAGGAGGCCCTGGGCACAGCAGTGGCAAGGCTCCTGGTGCAGAACAGTGATAACGAAGAGCAGGCAGCGCAGCGCATCATTCAGATCTATGACACGGTCCAGCGGCAAGTGTATGTGTTTCTGGCGGCGACGCTGGCGGCGATCCTGTTGACCGGGTTTTCCATGATCCGGTGGAATCGGCGGTTGTTTGCGCGCATGGCCGAGCTTTCCGAGCGGCGGAGCGAACTGGCGCAGAAATTGATCGCAACTCAGGAATCCACATTGCGTTATATTTCGCGCGAATTACACGACGAGTTCGGCCAGATTCTTACCGCTATGGGTTCTATGCTCGGCCGCGCCGGCACTCACGCTCCCGAAGGTTCGGCTTTGCGCAATGACTTGCAGGAGGTTCGCCAAATTGCGCAGGATACGCTGGAGCGCGTCAGAACTCTGTCGCAGGCGTTGCATCCGGTAATGCTGGACGAAGCCGGCCTGGAGACTACACTCGACTGGTACATCCCGACTGTAGAAAGGCAGACCGGAATTGCCATATCCTATGAGAAGCGGGGGAAGCCCTACTCCCTAGATGGTAATGCGGCGGTGCAAATTTACCGCGTGCTGCAGGAAGCGTTGAACAACGTGGCGCGGCACTCGGGCGCGAAGCAGGCTTGGGTGCGATTGCGATTTCTCCCGGCGACGCTCGAACTGGAGGTGGAAGATCACGGTATCGGGTTTGGCGGGAAGCCTGCGAAACAGGGCATTGGCCTTGTCGCGATGCGCGAACGCTCGGAGTTGATGGGCGGGCATCTGGAATTTTCGACACCGGCTGCCGGCGGTACGCTGCTTCGCCTGATCGTGCCGCGGGCAAACGTTGAGTTTCGGGACGTTGAGTTTCGGGACAAGGATCAGGGATAGGGCCTCCAAGATAGACAGATAAAGCTCAATATGACCAATAAAATCACCGTATTGCTGGTCGATGACCATAGCCTGGTGCGGCGCGGTTTCCGGCGCATGTTGGAAGACGAACCCGACATGGTCGTTGCGGGCGAGGCTGGCGATGGCGAAGAAGCCATCCGGCTGGCGCGCCAGTTGAAGCCGAAAGTCGTGGTTATGGATTGCGCGTTGCCCAAGGTGAACGGCCTGGATGCAACGCGGCAGATTCTTCAGGATCTGCCCGACACTGCCGTCCTGATGCTCAGCATGCATTCGGAAAATACCTGGGTGCGGCAGGCGATCGATGCCGGAGCCAAGGGATACATTCTGAAGAACGCGATCAATTTGGAACTGGGGCCGGCGGTGCGGCGTGTTGCCGGCGGGGAAACTATTTTTGATCCGCAACTGGAGCAACCCTCAACCCTCAAAGGGGAACATGCCGGCGGCCTGACGCCGCGCGAGCTCGAAGTCCTGCAGATGATTGTCGATGGCAAGTCGAACAAGGAAATTGCCGCGGTGCTCGATCTCAGCGCCAATACCGTAGCTGTTCATCGCGCTAATATCATGAACGCGCTCGGCATTCATAAGACCGCCGAACTCGTCGTGTACGCCATCCGCTCGGGACTGGTGAACGTTCCGTGAATCGCAGGTCTTTTCTGCGGAACATAGCGGGCCTTGTGTCGGTGTCGCAGTGGCCGCTGCTTCGGGCTCTGGGAGCGGGGGCAGGAACCAGTTCGCCGGGTTTCCGGTTTGTTGATGTGAGCTCCAGCGCTGGCATTCAGTTCCGGCACAACAGCGGAGCGTTTGGCGGGAAGTTCCTTCCCGAGACTCTGGGTTCTGGATGTGCATTCCTCGATTACGACCGTGATGGCTGGCAGGACATTCTTTTGATCAATGGGATGGACTGGCCCGGCCACAAGCAGCGGCGATCCGCGTTGCGGCTTTATCACAACAACAGGGACGGGACCTTTGCCGATGTCACATTGCGGGCAGGGCTCGACATTGAAATGTACGGCATGGGCGTGGCGGTCGGCGATTATGACAACGACGGATTTCCCGACATTCTTGTCACCTGCGTGGGACAGAATCGGCTATTCCACAACACCGGAAGAGGAACTTTCACAGATGTGACCAGCATCAGCGGCCTGGGAAAGCGCCTGTCGTTCAGCACATCGGCTCTCTGGTTTGATTATGATCGCGACGGCCTGCTCGATCTTTTTGTCTGCAATTATGTGAAGTGGTCGCCGGAGCGTGACGTGTTCTGCAGCCTCGACGGCAAGCACAAGTCTTACTGCACGCCGGAGGCTTACCGTGGCGAGACGTGCTGGCTGTTTCACAATCGTGGCAACGGCACCTTCGAGGACGTCACCGCCTCCAGCGGCATTTTTGACAGTAGTTCAAAATCCCTGGGCGTTGCCATGCTCGACGATACCCAGGGCGGGTTTCCCGATCTGCTGGTCGCGAACGATACGCAACCCAACAAGCTCTATCGAAACCAGCGCAATGGAACTTTTAAGGATGCGGCGGTGGAAGTTGGATTGGCCTTCAGTAGTGAAGGGAAAGCGCGCGCCGGCATGGGCGTGGACCTCGCCGATTTTAGAAACTCAGGTCATTTTGGGGTTGCCATCACGAACTTCGATAACGAAATGACCGGCCTGTACGAGTTCGGCGGGAAGACTTATGAAGATGTTGCGGCGCAGTCGGGCGTGGGCCTGCCTTCCAAGAACAGTCTGGGTTTCGGATGTGCCTTTCTCGATGCCAGCCTTGATGGCTGGCTCGATCTTGCGGTGGCCAACGGCCACATCGACGAAACCGTACGCAATATTCGCGGGAATGTGGGATATGCCCAGCCGCCGCTCTTGTTTCTCAACAATGGGCACGGGAGTTTTCGCGACGTCGCGGCGGAGATCGGCGGCGGATTCGACCAGCCCAAGGTCGGACGCGGACTCGCCTACGCTGACTTTGATCGCGATGGTGATCTCGACCTGCTGCTCACCACTAACAACGGCTCTGCCTACTTGTATCGCAACGATCAGCTTGCCGGAAATCGCAGCATTCGCTTTCGGCTGGTCGGCACCAAATCGAACCGCGATGCTATCGGCGCGATGGTACGCATTGTTTCTGGCGGGTTGAATCAGTCGCGCATGGTTAAGAGTGGGTCCAGTTACTTATCGCAGTCCGAACTTCCGATTACGTTCGGATTAGAAAAGCGCGACCGTGTCGAACAAGTGGCCATTACCTGGCCGAGCGGCAGAACCGAGGACTTCAAGAACCTGGCAGCGGGCCGATGCTATGAATGCGTCGAAGGCAAGGGAATCACCCCGCAGGACGGATTTTAATCCTGGAATTGAATGTGAGCGGAAGCCGGGCTGAAGGTCGAGGGGAAGATCAGAAAGCTATCCTGATCGGCGTTATCTCTGACACCCATGGTTTGCTGCGTCCCGAGGCAATCAATGCCCTGCGCGGAGCTGAACACATTATTCACCCAGGGGATGTCGGCGATCGCGAAATCCTCGAACAACTTTCCGCGATTGCCCCCGTCACTGCGGTGCGCGGGAACGCGGACAAGGGAGCATGGTCCCGCAAGCTGCCGGAGACTCATGTACTCGAGTTGGGCGGCATCTCTATTTACATCCTGCACGACCTGGCGCAGTTGGACCTCAAGCCTGAAGCGGCGGGATTCTCGGTTGTAATCAGCGGCCACACTCATGTTCCCAAGCAAGAGACACGAGACGGTGTGCTCTATTTCAATCCCGGGAGTGCCGGGCCGCGGCGATTCAAATTGCCGGTGAGCGTCGGCAGGTTAGTCCTGGAACGTGGCGCAGTGCGGAGCGAAATTCTGCAATTGCATCTGGCCACGGCGACGGCCGAATTCTAACCGTTGTTACAATCCAAACCAATGTCCACTGAGTTTCGCATCGAGACCACGAATGGGCGGGCTCGCGCAGGGCGCCTGATCACACCTCACGGTGAGATCGAAACTCCTGTATTCATGCCGGTGGGGACAGCGGCGACCGTGAAAAGTGTGCCGCAGGATGTTCTCGAGGAACTCGGGGTTCAGATTCTTCTCGGCAACACCTATCACCTCTATTTGCGGCCGGGAGTCGAAACCGTCCGCAATCTGGGCGGACTGCATGGTTTCATGGCGTGGCCGAGGGCGATCCTCACCGATTCGGGAGGCTTCCAGGTTTTCAGCCTGAACGAACTTCGCAAGGTCACTGACGACGGCGTTACATTCCGCTCGCATCTTGACGGCTCCTCGCACTTCTTTAGCCCGGAAAGCGCCATGGAGGCGCAGATCGGACTGGGTGCCGACATCAGCATGGCGTTTGATGAATGTACGGAGTATCCCGCCGACCGGGCCCGCACGAAAGCGTCGATGGAATTGACGCTGCGCTGGGCGGAGCGGAGTAAGAAGTATTTTGAAGAGCATAAGTATGAGGTGCCTTGGCAAGAAGCGGGCGAGGGCGCCCGCTCCACCCCATCCCTGTTTGGCATCGTGCAAGGCGGCATGCATCTGCCCCTCCGAAAGGAATCCGCCGAGCGGACCATCGCAATTGGTTTTCCCGGCTACGCGATTGGGGGCCTCAGCGTAGGCGAGCCGCGGGAGCGCACTCGCGAAGTCGTTGAAGCCACCCTGCAATACCTGCCCAGTGACAAGCCGCGCTACTTAATGGGAGTTGGGACGCCAGAAGAGATCGTCGAGTATGCCAGCCTTGGCATCGATATGATGGATTGCGTTCTGCCTACTCGCGCGGCACGCCATGGTCTGCTGTTCACATCCGAAGGAAAGGTCTCGATCAAGCAGGCGCGCTATACTAACGATTCCGGTCCGCTCGATCCTAATTGCGGCTGCCGGGTTTGCCGGCGATATTCGCGGGCGTATTTGCGACATCTTTATGCATCGAATGAAGTGCTGGCTCAGGTCTTGAATACCCTGCACAACCTGAGTTTCTACCTTGACACTATGCGGCGGGTGCGTCATTCTATTCGGCTTGGGGAAGAGTCCCGTTTTCTTTCTGGTCTCTGGTCTCAACCGAAACCGTGATCTTCCTGGGAAAGCCTCCCCGGATTCAACCTTGGCGGTAGATGGTCCGGTCGGAATCAAGCAGCACTCCCGTCGTGAAATGACAGGGCCCGTAGCGCTTGCCGTTGTGAGCGGTGGTTCGCGGATTTGGGTAAGTAGCGGGCGGGATGTAGCTTTTCGATAACTTCAGATGAACATGCAATTCTTGGCAGTGCAAGCCGGCGGTGGCGGAATGGGGTGGCTGAGTGTCGCCCCGCTGATTTTCATTTTTGCGATATTTTACTTCTTACTGATTCTTCCCCAGCAACGCCGCCAGAAGAAATGGACGGCTATGCTGGATTCGCTGAAGACTGGCGACAAAGTGGTCACGAGCGGAGGGCTGCGGGGAACGATTATGGCATTGAAAGATGATTCGGTGCATCTGCGCGTTCCTCCCAATAATCTCGTGCTGGAAG
>JAUTWY010000009.1 GCA_030838305.1 Acidobacteriaceae bacterium | reverse complement strand
CATTGCGAAAGGAATTGCGACCAAGCTGTCCGAGATGGATCCGACCGACCGGGCGTACTTCCAACAGCGGGAGCAGGATTTTGAGAAGCGGCTCGCGGAAGCAGAGAAGAAATGGCAAGCGCAAATGGCGGCCTATCGAGGCCGCAAAATCGTAACCTACCATCGTTCCTGGCCGAACTTCGCCAAGCACTTTGGACTCGATGTGATCGGATACATTGAACCCCGTCCTGGGATTCCGCCCACGCCTTCACATACCATCGAGCTGGTCAATCTCATGAAGCGCGAAAACGTAAAGATCGAACTGATAGAACCCTACTTCGACACCAAGACGCCCAACAGCATTGCCAGCATGACCGGAGGAAAGGTTGTGGTGATGATGCCGTCGGTAGGCGGCAAGCCGGAAATTACCGATTACTTTAAACTGTTCGATTACGATATCGCCATCCTAACGCAGGCGTTTCAGCAAACACAGTAAGGACAACAATGGAAATTGTTCAGTTCCTCATTCTTCCGTTTCTAGCCAGCCTGATTCTCACCGGCATTCATGCCTATTTGGGCGTGCATGTGGTCGAGCGCGGCGTGATCTTTGTCGATCTGGCTCTGGCGCAAATTGCGGCTCTGGGCGCAACCACGGCGATTCTTGTCGGCATGGACCCCCACGGGGTTAGCGCTTACTGGATGAGCCTGGGCTTTACCTTCATCGGAGCGCTGATCTTTACCCTGGTCCGATCCCGTCAGAAACGGATCCCGCTGGAGGCCTTCATCGGCATCACCTATGCGGTCGCATCCGCGGCGGCCATTTTGGCCATGAGCAAGGCCACAGGAGAGACCGAGCATCTCAAAGACATGCTGGTAGGCAATATCCTGGCCGTCTCGCGATACGAAGTCGTGAAGACAGCAATTTTGTACGGCTGTGTTGGGCTGTTTCACTTCATTTTCCGGAAGAAGTTTCTGGCAATTTCCCTCAGCCATAATGCCTCAGAGCAGCCAAACTTGAACTTTAGACTGTGGGACTTTCTTTTTTACGCGTCGTTTGGCTTCGTGGTGACGTCGTCGGTGGCCATTGCCGGAGTGTTGCTCGTCTTCTGCTACTTGATCGTACCCTCGGTGGGGGCCATGCTCTTTGCCGACCGCATCGGCACTCGGCTGGCGATTGGGTGGACCATGGGAACTCTAGTCTCGGCGCTAGGTTGTTATTTCTCAGTGTACTTTGACCTGCCCACAGGAGCGACCATCGTTTGTACCTTCGGAGCCGTCCTGGTCTGCATGGCACTTGCAAGGACACTTTTTTTCAAGGTGCGGAAACCGGAGACTCGGACAGAGTTGGTTACTCGCTAGTATCGGGAAGCGCACGCCTTCAGTTCTCAGCCTGCCCTGAGGAAGCGAAACGCGCCGAAGGGTGCCGCCAAGAGCCAATAATGACACGGGCTTTAGCCCCTGAGGAGCTGGCGAGTTCCATCACTTCCCGCTATAGCTGACCCTCCAGATCGAGTTCGATCCGTCGTCGCTCACCAGCAGCGAGCCATCCGGAGCAACCGTGATGCCTACAGGCCGTCCCCATACGTTGCCATCGGGGAGCACAAAGCCGGTGAGAAAGTCTTCATACTCACCGCTGGCATGGCCGGTCTGGTGTAGCGGAACGCGAATCACTTCGTAGCCCACGCGTACCGCTTTGTTCCAGGAGCCGTGCTCGGAAGCAAAAATGTCTCCTTTGTACTCGCCAGGAAACTGCTGGCCCTGATAAAAAGCAAATTCCAAGGACGCATTATGCGGCTGCAGCAGCACATCTGGCACGATCGCTTTGTCTTTCAACTCCGGATGCTTGGCCTTGTGCCGCGGATCTTGATGGCCGCCGATGTACCACCACGGCCAGCCATAGAAGCCACCTTCCTGCACGTGCGTGATGTAGTCGGGGACGAGGTTGTCGCCCAACCCGTCGCGCTCGTTCACCGAACACCACAACTCGCCAGTCTGCGGATTCACTGCGATGCCGCCCCCAGGATTGCGGATGCCGGAGGCGTACACGCTCAATTGGCAATTGGAGGGGTCGCACACCAGAATATCGGCACGATTTTTTTCCTTGGGATTCGTATCGGGATCATCCACGTTCGATCCCGAGCCCACCGCGACAAACATCCTCTTGGCATCGGGCGAGAATTCCACGGCCCGCGTCCTGTGCCCGAACCAGCTCCAGGATAGATCGGCGATGTGTTGCGCTGTGCCGCTCGCCTTCAGGTCACCGTTGTGATACGGGATGCGAACCACCTCGCCCTCGCCGCCCACGTATAACCATTGGGGATCGGGTCCGGGCGGATAAAAAGCCAGGCCGTATGGATTCTTGAAGCCGCTGGCGAAAACCGCGGATTGCTCGGGCTTTCCATCGCTGGTCAGTCCGCGAAAGACGCGAATCCGTCCGGGATCGGTTTCCGCAAGAAACACATCGCCGTTCGGAGCCGTTCGCAACGTCCGCGGGTTGTCGAGCCCGGCGGCATACAACTCCACCTTGAATCCGGGAAGCGTCACCGGCCACACATTTTCCGGCCGCGCCACCAACCGGGGACCATTGTCCGCCGATCGTGTCGCATAAGGCGGTGGCAGATCTTTCACCGTGATCTTATGAATGGTTCCAGGTCTCTCATAACGGAAGTCGGTGAAGGGAGAAGCAGGTGGCGGTGCCTTCAGCTTTGCCGTGCTTGTATCCGAGGGCGCTGCACTGGCGGCTCCCGGGTTCGCATTCAGCGCCGGTAATACCGACGTCACAAACGTCACAATCTTCCAGCGCGTGTTTACCGGAAGAGATGCCCACGAGGGCATTCCGTTTGCTTTGCTGCCACGCGTAATAAACCAGAAGATTTCACCCGGCGGCACCGAATCGAGTTTCCCATCCACCAACGACGGGAAGTTGCCCGTGCCTTTTCCGAGCTTGCCGTGGCACGACAGGCAATACTTCCCATACAGCGGCTTCCCGGCCTGCGCCGCAGCGTCATTGCCCTCGTAGGGGTTCTTCATCTTCTGCGCCGACTCGGGTGCGTTGTGAAACTTCTGGTCTACTTCGAGCGCCGATAGGGAAGCTACAAGCAGCAGAATGGTGACAGCACTGATGGCGAAAGATTTGGCAAATGAGCGCATGAATCCTTTCAGAGACGTTGTGGTTCTTGAAACTTTGGATACGAGTGCCCGGTGCCCGGACACGAAGGAAAATCGATTTTCAGTTCGGGTGGGGCGTCGTAAGATCGCCGTTATTTCTCTCTGGTTCTATCTCCCGTGACTTGCTCGTACCAGAGCCGGTGGTGGGTCTTCGCCCAAATTGTGGAAACTTCTCCTCGAATGATTGAGGTGAAACCTCCGCGCACCATGGCAGTTCCCATGTAAACGTGAATGATAAAACCGCCGATGGTTGCCAGCGCCGCGATCACGTGTACCGTAACCGCGATATAGCGCAACCAGCGCAGGCTCCAGGGAATACCCTCGACGAACCACAGCCCTAGGCCGGAGATCAGCAGCAGAATGATTCCATAAAACATCAGCCAGAAAAACAATTTCTGGCCATAGTTGAATCGGCCGACCGGCGGAAGCTTCTCGTCCTCATTTTTAATGTAATACTCCATCGCCTTCGACCAGCGCCGGTCCGCCTCGGTGATCTGCATGTCGCGACGCCACATCGCATACATCCACACCATAGAGACGGTAAACGCCAGCCCAAACCAGGGATGCCAGAATCGAGCAGTCGGTCCGCCGCCGACTAAAGCCGCCATCCAGTACATGTACGGAGACCAGAAGGCGAGTCCCGTGATCAGGCAATAAATATAGAACAAAGAACCGACCCAATGATGCACGCGCTCGCTGAGCGTATAGCGACGAATGCGGCCAGATCGATCATCCACAGTCTGCCGCGAGGAGACGACATGGGTTGTGCTCACGGCCGCCCTCCGTTCTCAGGCTTTTCCGCATCGATTTCCTTCGGGCCGTAACGCAAGTAATGCAGCGTCACGCCCAGGATGCCGCCCAGCATGGCGAGGTTCCCAATCCACTTCGCGGGTCCTTTCCAGATGCGGACCACCCAGGGAACGTGCGGATTGCTGGGCAACCCGCCATACGCCTCAGGATTTGTTACATCGTGAAGCACATAGATGACGCCAGTTCCGTCGACTCCCGCTGGATCGTAAACCCCCGCTTTCTCGATCCCGTAATTCTCGCGCAGCTGTTTGGCGCGCGTTTCCGCCAAGTCCTTCATATCTTCTTTGGTTCCAAAATGGAGGCAGCCGGTCGGGCAGGACTTAATGCACGCCGGTTCCAATCCCTCACTGACCCGGTCGACGCAAAGCGTGCACTTGAACATCTTCTTGGTGGTGGGATTGAATTTTGGAATATCGAACGGACATCCGCTCACGCAATAGCCGCAGCCAATGCAATTCTGCTGCTGGAAATCCACAATGCCGTTGGTGTATTGCACGATGGCCCCGTCCGCGGGGCAAGCCGCCAGGCAGCCCGGATCAGCACAGTGCATGCACTGATCTTTGCGCATCAGCAGCGTGATGCTGCCGTCTTCGCGCTCATGCTCGTTGAATTTGATCAGGTTCCAGTAATTCCACGCCGTTTCCGGCATGGTCTGGTAGCTGTTATCGAACACTGTCTCGGTGAATGTGTAGCCGTTCCATTCCAGGCATGCGACTTCACAAGCTTTGCAGCCGATGCAGGTCGTGGTGTCAATCAGTTTGCAGACAAGTTCGTCGCGTTCCACGTTCTCGCCGGGAGCGGCTCCCGCGTGGCCGGAAATTCTGCGGACTGCTAGTGTTGCTTGACTCATAAGAACATTTGGTAATTGAGGAATTGTGTAATTGGGTAACGCGAAAACCAGCGCCGCGGGCTCCGGTTTTTCAAATTACGGAATTACAAAATTAAACAATTACGCAATCCTTCCTTCACGCTTTCTCCAACTTCACCAGAAACCCCTTGAATTCCGGTGTGTATGCGTTCGGATCAGTCACCGTGGGCGAAAGCCGGTTGGCGATCGTTCTCGCGTTTCTGTCAGCATCTTCCTGGATGCCGCGATAACCCTGATGGATCGGAATCCCGATCTGATAAACCTTTTTGCCGTCGATGGTCATCGGCTTGATGCGTTTGGTGACGAATGCCTTGGCGATATAGAAGCTTCGCGCGCTCGTGACCTTCACCTTATCGTTGCCGTTGATTCCCAGTTCCTTCGCCAATTCCACCGGAATCTCAACGAATGCTTCGGGCACCAACTGCACATTCATCGGATT
>JAUTWY010000609.1 GCA_030838305.1 Acidobacteriaceae bacterium | reverse complement strand
GTGCGGGCGCGATGGTACAGTGGCGCTGCCCACGTGCTGCCTGACGATGATCCGCGCGAGCGCCAGCGCTGGCTCGCGGAGAAACTTCCCGGTAGCGCCGGCAACGCGGCTGCCGTCCGGCTCTTTGGGACGCAGCTGCTGCCGATTCGCATTGACCTGGATACCTGACTCGGACGTGAAAATCAGGATTGCATGGATCGGAAAAATAAAGGAACCGGCGATTCGGTCGCTGTCGCAGGAGTATCTCAAGCGGATCTCCCGGTATGCGCAGGCGGAAGGCTTGGAATTGCGCGACGAAGCGGCCCTTCTACAACGGTGCGGCCGGGCAGGATCTGCTAATGCCAAGACAGCAAGCGCCGGAAAATCGACGCTGATATTGCTGGACCCGCGCGGGAAGCAGTTTTCGTCAGAAGAGTTCGCGCGGTTTTTGGGAGACTATCAGGACCGCAATCCGTTGCCGCTGGTCTTCGCGGTGGGATCAGCCGATGGATTCAGCGAAGCGGTCCGTGGCGCGGCCCAGCATACGATTTCACTCGGCAGCATGACGCTGGCGCACGAATTGGCGCTTGTGGTTTTGCTGGAGCAAGTCTACCGTGCTTTTACGATTCTTAAGGGTCATCCCTATCATTCGGGGCATTGAGACGCTCCGATCAACCTTGTATGCACCTTCGGGTGATGTTCCTGAGTTTTAGAGCACCCATTTTTGTAAGATAGAAGTTCGATCAATCAATTCCACGGTGCATCGGAGAGCAAAGTCATGAGAAACGTAATGGAGCTTCTGCGGTCGAAAGAACAAGAGTTGTTGAAGGTGAAGAGGCAAGTCGAGGCGCTGCGAATTGCCGCTCCATTGCTGGGGAGTGAAGAAGATTCGGTTGGCTCTTCGGCCACACCGATCTCGGCAAAGGGCGCAGACCGGCTGGGATGAATCTTCCTTATGTTTCGCATCAGCGTCTCTTTGCCGGCGCGGCAGAAACAGAAACGGAAATAATGTTCAGGATTTCTCTGGCTAGGTCTCCGGCCTCCTGACCTTCCATATTCATGAGTACCACCACGCCAGCACGTTCGTCGGGCGCAATGACGATTGCGGTGCTGGTGCCCTGCTGACCGCCGGTGTGGCCAACACCGGCGACTTCGTTGTCGTTTTGTTTGCCCCATCCCCAGCCTAAGGCATAAGTGTTCGCCGAACCGTCAGAGGTTTTAAGCGGAGTCCACATACGATCGCGGGTGGATCGGCGGATTAACTTGTCATTCAGAATGGCCACTTCGAATCGTGCCATATCTTCGGCGGAAGATAACCATCCGCCGCCGGGAATCTTGTAGCTGGAGTCGAGAAAGTCAGCATTGCGCACGACGCCGGAGTCTTTTTTCTCGTAGAAGCGTGTGCGATAGGGAATGACCGCGAATCGATCATCTGCCTGGGTCTGTTCCATCGCCGAAGGAATGAAAATGTTCTGGCGCATGAAGTCGACGTACCTGGCGCCCGATGCCCCTTCGATTACACAACCCACGACAGTGAACCCTTGAGTCGAGTAATGGAACGATGTGCCGGGCTGCGCCACCAGAGGGTCGTCCTTGAAAAAATTCAAGCCGGCCTGGATAGGATCGTCGAAGTGTTTCGTATTGCCGCTTTCGGCGTTATCTTGCGAATCCGCCTTGTAGTGGCGAATCCCGCCGAGATGTCCGAGCACTTGTCGAGTGGAGATGGGCCATGGCTTCTCCGGGAAAGAAGGACAGTATTTTTGTACCGGGGCATCAAGATCGAGACGGCCGCGCTCAACCAGCTGCATTGCGGCAGTAGCGGTAAGAGATTTGGAAATCGAGGCTAGTCGGAAGAGCGTGTGTTCACTGGCGGGAACGTTGTTTTCGAGATCGGCGAAGCCAAATCCCCGCGCCCACTCATATTCACCATGCTCGACGATCGCGACGGAGAGTCCGGGGGGATGCGCTGACGCCATGAATTTGGAGACGGCGGCTTCAATCTGCGAGCGCTTTTCCGGAGCGAGTTTGGAATCCTGAGCGACGCCCGGGGTGGGTATGGCTGCAACAAAGACCACTAGAATCGAGAGATGAGTCCAGCAAAAACGGCGCAAACCAGTCGCCTTCAGTTTCATTGAGCCTGCCTGGAATACGGGAACCAGAAACAAGTTGGTTTCAGGTGCGGATTCACTGCGTCACCGTAGCCTGGTAGCTGACGGTCTGCCAGCGTCCGTTGCGGCGCACCCAGACACGAGTGTAACGATATGGGCCGCTGAAGTCTTCGCCAAGTTGATGGCCCTTGACGTCGGCCCGCGCGGTAACCACCGCAGTGTCTCCATAGAGGCGGACCACCATGTCAGTGATGTTCATCGACTCATAGCGAAGCTGTCCGCTGCGGCGCGCAGAAACGGTTTCTTGCTTGGTAGTCACCGTACCGAGCGGTGTGATTGCGACATAATCGTCGGCGAGCGTACGGAGGGAGAATTCCGAGTCGCGGCGAAGACTGGCTTCTTTGGCCTGGCGCTCCATGTCCACAATCTGGCGAATAATCTCCTGGTCGGCGGAATCGAAACCGGATCTGGGATGAAGGGCGACGTGCTGAGCGCAAAATGCAGGCAAGGCCGCCAGCACGCAAAACAATAACACAGCACAGTTGTTAATCACGACGAGACCTCCGCAGTCTGCCCAGGGACAGAGATCTGCTTGCATCCGGATACGCTGGTTTTGATGCACTAGTTCCGTGGAAAAGCTCGGTAATTTTTGAAAAGCATCATAACGCGAACAGCGAGAACCATTTTCAAAAGCGTGTTCAACAAGTGAGTATGGCACAGAACAAAAGACGGGTCGCTTGGGCATTCAATTTATTGTTCCAGGTCTCGGGCTTCCTGGGCTCGTCATCTAGCGGTGTCGAGTTTGCATCCGCGCCAGGAGGCTTTCTAGTAGAATCAAGCCTCTTGCCACCATGACAGACGTACGCCGCGGTCTCATCATCGTGAACACTGGACCGGGAAAAGGGAAGACTACCGCAGCGATGGGGACGGCTTTGCGAGCCGTAGGCCAGGGGATGCGAGTCCTGATGCTGCAATTCCTTAAAGGCTCCTGGCACTATGGTGAACTGGACGCCGTCAAGGCTTTCGGAGACAAGTTCGTAATGAAGCAGATGGGCCGCGGATTCGTGAAGGTGGGCTCGGAGAAGCCCGATCCCGAAGATGTGACGATGGTCGAGGA
>JAUTWY010000606.1 GCA_030838305.1 Acidobacteriaceae bacterium | reverse complement strand
CGCCACGCTACCCCTTCTTTGTGGTCCAGTGGACGGTGATCGTATTTATTCTGGCGCTCGCGATCGCGCATCTCTACGCCTGGACACGTCAAACCCTTGGGTCCGGACCTGGCACCGCGCTGAAAATTGGATTTCTGGCGGGTTTCTTCGCCGGCTTCCCCGATAACTTCGGACAGGCCGCCTGGTTTGCAGGCGACGTCGGACTTCCATTTGGGTGGATGATCGACATGTGGCTGGGCGCTATCCTGGCTGCGCTGGTCGCGGGCTGGCTGTACAAAGACTGAGAACGGAGAAATCGAAATCGGCCGCGAATCTAAATCGTCTAGCTACCGACAGATATGGCACAGGCGTTCTTCTTTTCTACTTTGTTGGCTCGACGACTACGGCTGTACCGTAAGCCAGCACTTCCGTCACACCCTGCATCACCTCGGTCGCGTCGTAACGCGCGCCGACCACAGCGTTCCCGCCCAGTTCGGCGGCGTGGGTCAGCATGAGATCAAAGGCTTCGGCGCGCGTCTTCTCGCACAAGTTCGTGAGCAGAGTAATATTCCCTCCCACCAGCGTCTGCAGTCCGGCGCCGATCGTGCCGAAGATCGAGCGCGAGCGCACCACGATGCCGCGCACGACGCCCAACGTGCGCGTCACGCGAAATCCATCCAGCTCAAACTGTGTCGTGACCATATTGTGCGCCACCATCCGTCCACCTGTGTAGCTGGTTGCCATCGCCGTTATTCCTTTCCGAATTCGTGATTGTCCCGTTTGCCGAGCAGCTAACTATATCGCGATATCGCCAAAAATTCGTAAAGACGTGGCTTGCTACGTCTCTGGGACCACGGAGCCGGCTCCACATTCATTCCAGCGCAGCCGCTATAACGAATTCCTCCGACTCCGTGTCGTACTCAACTTGCAATAAGTTCGGCTTGCAGCAGGTCTGGCAGTCTTCGACATAACTCTGCCGGCGTCCCCCGGATTCGTCCACTGTAGTGGAGTTCCACTCGCCGCAGCCAGCGCATTGAAAGCCAGCTTCCATGTAGACAATTATCCCTCAGGTTCGCCGAGAGACCTATCGAGAGACCTATAATGACGAATCTCATATCCCAATGTTGGAGGGCTTCATGATCTCGCGGCGGCGGTTTCTGGAAGTGAGTGGCGTCGCCGGTATTGCGACCGCGGCTGGGGGGATCGTCACGGCCAGCGCTCTGGGGAAGTCCGAGGACTCGTCCTCGCCGCCATCTCTTGCCGCTTTGAAGTCGCGAAAGAACGATGCCACTCCCATTACCCGCGAGGAGCGGAACGAACGCCAGGAACGCGCGCGCAAATTGATGAGGGAGAATGCGCTCGATGCCATCGTGCTGATGGAAGGCACGTCGCTGAAATATTTCACTGGCATTCGCTGGTGGGGCGGTGAGCGCCTGTTTGCCCTGGTGCTGCCGGCGAAGGGCGCGGCGTTCTATGTGTGTCCAGCATTTGAAGAAGGCCGTGCCCGCGAACAAATTGCCAACGCGCCCAACGGTGAACAACCTGACGTCCGCATCTGGCGGGAGGACGAAAGTCCCTACCAACGCGTAGCGCAAGGATTGAAAGAACGTGGCATCAGCAGCGGCAAGCTGGGCATGGAAGAAACGGTGAGCTTTGTCTTCACCGATGGAATCTCCCATGCTTCGCCGCATGCCGTGCTGACGACAGCAACGCCGGTGACCGCAGGTTGCCGCATGATCAAAAGCACGCATGAGCTGGCTCTGATGCGCCTGGCTTCACAAGTAACGTTGGCGGCGTATGACGCGGTCTATCACGCGCTGCGTGAGGGCATCACGCAAGAACAGGTGGAGGATCTAATTGCGGCGGCGTACAAACAACTAGGATTCCCGGGAGAGGCCAGCGTACAAGTGGACGAATATTCCGCGCTCCCGCACGGCTCGACCAGGCCACAAGTTATTCATGAAGGTTCGATCATGATTATCGACGACGGTTGCACTGTGGAAGGATATCAATCAGACATAACGCGCACCTTCGTGTTGGGCAAGGCTTCCGACAAAATGAAGCAGGTGTTTGGCATCGTTCACCGCGCGCAAACAGCGGCGTTGGCGGCAGCCCGGCCCGGAGTCGAATGCGGTGCAGTCGATGCGGCGGCGCGAAAGGTAATCACCGACGCGGGCTACGGGCCTGACTACAAATACTTCAGCCATCGCGTCGGGCACGGCATGGGCATGGATGGTCATGAGTGGCCCTACCTCGTCCGCGGCAACACGACGAAATTGCAACCGTATATGACTTTCAGCGACGAGCCCGGCATCTACCTTCGCGGTGAATTCGGCATTCGCCTGGAAGATGACATGCACATCACGGAAAACGGTGCGGAACTGTTCACGCCGCAAAGCCCATCGCTGGAAGATCCATTTGGCAAGGCGTGAGTGATCGTTTTATCTAAGCGGGCGAATCGTTGGAGGCGTGTGCGCATCCGCAAATACGAAGGTGAAGGTATCCCCCTTGCGTACGTTAGTGACCAGCACGGGACGAAAGCACGCGATGCAGGTTCCACCGGACCGCCGGACGCTGGGATACACAACTCCTGAAGAGCCCACTTGCAGTAGTTGCGCTGCTAGTGCTTGTGACGCCGAGTAGCTAATTGGCGAGAGAACTTCTTTGTAGTCGTGTAAGGGGCGCGCACGCTGGCTCCGAGAACGCAAGCGAAGATCGTGGAAGTCGGCGCGAAAATCCGCCAGATAGTCGAGATAGTCAGTGGTTTCCTCCTCGTCCCAAGCGGTTTCTTTTAGCCAGAGTTGCTTGTGGAACGCTACCTCCACTTGTGAAGTCTCCAACTCAAAGCCGGCATACCATGCGCCGCGATCCGGGGAATTGAAACGAGACCCTGTCGGAGCGGGATGGCAGAACGTTGCATTAATGATGCGATAGGAAGGGATGCCGAAGACCAGTTCGCGAGCGTCGATGCCTGGGGAAAGCTGCGACTCCGCCAACAGCCGGTCATTGGTGGCATTGTCGAGTTCAAACAGTCCGTTGAGCGTTGTCGGATCGTCGGCGAGGCGAGCCAGCACCGACACACCGCCATCCGCAAACTGCGCAGGGATCAGCCGATGCGTATCCCGCTGATCGATTGCACTGACGGCGGGCCCACTTCTACCTTCCGCCACGACGACTATCCAATAGGCGACGAACGCCGATCATCGCGGGCACTCCTCCACGAACCAGCAGCTGTAGCGGGGGAACATTGTTGAACATGACATTGCTATTAGGCCGGGAGGCCCACTGATCGGCCAATCTCTGGCTGAACAGGATGTTCAGTGCTTTGAAGATTCCGATCAAGAGCGATACGCGAGTCAGTTCGTCCTGCGACAGCAGGCCTTTGCGATTCTTCTTGAGTTCATAATATCGGCCATGGGAAACGCCGCCCAGTAATGCCATCGCATCTTCATTGCGCAGGCCCCACTTATCTGCCAAGCCAAAGAAGGCCACGATGGCGGGCGTGCTCAGCCGCGTCCGGGTGGCGGCATCGCCTAAATCCGGCAACTTCCTCAACTCCAAACCGAGATCAGCTAACGCGTTCATGCCTTTGGGTACTCCAATTACGTATATAATTATCTCCTATTTAGTAGCATATGTCCAGATCGGTATCCGCTTCTCTTTCAGCAAGATAAACGGAATCTGCCGAGAATGCGGAAGTTGCATCTGCTGGAGTGGGACTTTACCAGGCGCGGCAGCTGGGCTCAGCGCACCCTGCTGCCACAGCCAATTGCTTATCTATTTCGACGACTCCACACGAAGATTGTTGGCCACGGAAAAAATTCCCGGGACTCCGTTCGCGCGCATTCCGGCCAGGTTTTTGTCGG
Organism: Acidobacteriaceae bacterium; assembly: GCA_030838305.1. Lineage (GTDB taxonomy): Bacteria > Acidobacteriota > Terriglobia > Terriglobales > Acidobacteriaceae > Sulfotelmatobacter. Next base: position 9,699 of record JAUTWY010000606.1, on the reverse strand, counting down.
CCTCGCTATCCACTACGCCTTCCAAAGCGACATGACCATTCTTCACAATGATGCGAATCGGCTTTTGTACTCCCAACGCATATTTCTCGAGCGCAGGGTAACCATAGATCGCGCGATACAGGACCAGACGCAACTGATCGTCCATGGACGACGCCGGAAGTACTTCGATCTGGTTCTCCACCTTCTCGACGCCTTCGATATGCTTCAGGGCGTTCTCGGCGTCAGATTTGAGCGAAGGCCGAACCACCTGGCCCAGCAGCGTCACCGTGCTGCCGTCCACTTTGAATGCGATGTTGTCGAACACGCCAAACCACGGCAGCATGAGAAGTTCGTGACGAACTTCGCGGGTGATGCGTTCTTGCGACTTGGCAGACGGCTGTCCACGATCCTGAGCCAAACTCAGCAGAGACAGCGACAACAATATCGTAACTATCACAAACCAGAAAGGGCGCTTCATGTAATCTCTCCTTGCTCGAGATTTCCGTAGGAAAGTTTACGTCCGGCGAACCCAGGAAGGCCTACTGTGTTTACTGTACTTCGCAACTAATGCAACCGGGGAAAGAGATTCGGCCATGCAGCATTTAAGTCCGCATGACGTGATGACGATGTTCATGGCGCTCGCCACCCTGCTGGGTTGCGCCAAGCTGGCTGCGGAATTAATGCAGAAGATCGGCCAGCCTCCAATTCTGGGGGAAATCTCCGTCGGAATTTTCTTGGGGCCAACGGTTCTGGGACACTACCGCCCGCATGTGTATGAGGCGTTGTTTCCCACGACCGGGCCGATGCCGATTGTTCTCGATACTGTTACCACGCTCGGCGTGGTCTTCTTCCTGCTCACGGCTGGAATGGAGATTGACTTGCGCAGCCTGTTCCGCCAGGGCAAGAGCGCGCTGCTGGTGAGTATCTTCGGAGTAGCCTTTCCTTTTGGAGCGGGCTTCCTGGCAGCTCAAATCCTCCCCCAATATATGGGCGCGGAATCGGGCGCGAACCCTCTGATCTTCTCGCTGTTCGTGGGTACGGCGCTGTCCATTTCGGCGCTGCCAGTAATCGCCAAGATCCTGATGGACCTGAATCTGCTCCGCACGGAAATGGGGACCGTCATCATTTCGTCCGCCATGTTTGATGACCTGGTGGGATGGATTTTGTTCTCCTTCGTTCTCGGGATGCTGCATCCGCCTGCTGGCGGCAGCATCGTCGACGGAGTGAAGCACACGATTGTTCTGGTGGTGCTGTTTGTGGGCGGCACTCTGACCCTGGGACGCTGGCTGATCGACAAGATTCTGCCGGTATTGCAGGCGCATACCACATGGCCGGGTGGCGTGTTGGGATTCATCTTCACGCTCACCATGGCCGGGGCCGCCTTCACCGAATATGCTGGGATACACGCGGTCTTTGGAGCGTTTGTCGTCGGCATCGCGGTGGGAGAGTCCGGACATCTTCGCCAGCGCACCTCCCAACATATTCACCAGATCGTGACCAACGTGTTCGCGCCATTTTTCTTTGCCAGCATCGGACTGCGCACGAACTTTGCTTCCAACTTTAATCTTGGCCTCACCGCAACTGTGATTGGCGTAGCCTGCGTGGGCAAGTTGCTGGGAGCGGGCTGGGGGGCGCGCCTGGGTGGAATGGACCGGACGTCGTCCCTGGCAGTCGGGCTGGCGATGAATGCACGCGGGGCCATGGAAATCATTCTCGGGATCCTGGCGCTGCAAGCGGGCTTGATCCGGGAAAACATGTTTGTAGCGATGGTCGTGATGGCATTGCTGACTTCGCTGATATCGGCTCCGGCAATTCATTTTCTGATGCGGCGCAGACGCAAACTCACGCTGAAGGATACGGTCACGGCAAAATTATTCCTGCCCGACTTGGCCGCCAAGACCAGATTGGGAGCGCTAAAGGAAATGTGCGAAGTCGCGGCGGAAGCGGCGAGCAATGCCCCAGAGCGGTTGTTTCGGCTGGTGGCGGAACGGGAACGTGTGCTGGCCAGCGGATGGGAGAATGAGTTGGCAGTGCCCTATGCGAGGGTGGATGGACTAAGCCATCCGTTGGTGGTGGTGGCGAAATCAACCGGAGTCGATTTTGACGCCCGCGACGGCAAGCCGGCGCGACTGATCATGCTTATCCTAACGGGAGATAATCAGTCGCAACAGGATTTACTGGGCGATGCCAGTGAATTATTCAGCCGCAAAGAGGCGGTGGAACGAGCCGTTCATGCGAACAACTTCCTGGAGTTGGTGGCAGCCTTAAACGCGCCGGTGCAGTAGGCGGGTTGAGGAGGGCTTGGTTCCCGCCAGCTGTACCGGTTGTCTTGCCACTCAAGCCGAAACGCTAAGGCTTCCGCTGGCCGTATCGCTGCTTGCGGAGCTGCTGGTTGTAGTTGTCGGAGACTTTTGCGACCTTGTTTAAGAGACAAAATCGCCGGCACGAAAGGGCAGCAACGATTCGAGATTACAAGGCTATTTAGGAAGTGCAGCAGCGTTGGCGGGAAACCCAGTCAGCAGTGAACTAGAGGCTTCTCACCTCTTCGGAGAGAGTGCCTACGAATTCATCTCGCGACTCACTATTCCAGTTCGCAACCGCGGACGTTAAGCCGCCTCTCCAGACGGAGATGTTGTCTTCACCGTTTGTGGCTTGCCGTGCGCAGGCCGGTGAATCTCTTGTCGCATCGTCGGCCGCTTCTTCTTGGGAAATTCGGGAAGGTCCACTGCCCTTCTTGTTCTGCAGATTCATAAATGGCGCGAACCAGATCAGCGTCAATTTTCGCTTTTCCCGTGGCTCAAGCCGCTAGTCTTCGCTTGAGAGATTCCGCTTCGATAAAGATCCGTTGAATGACCGGTGCCTGGCGGCGGATCTTTTGCTCAAGGCGATCAATCGTCGCTTCCAGTTCCTGCACTCGCAGGTGCGAATTAAAGCGCAACGCCACCGCGAGCAAGACTTCGTCCGGACCAAGTTGCATGGTGAACAGATCACCCACTTCTTCGACGGACGGCTCCGAGCGAATAATTCCTTTTACTTTTCGAATGAGTCTCAGGGGCGCTCGTTCGCCCAGCAGCAACTCGCGGCTCTCGTTCGCCAGCAATAGCGCGACTCCTGCCAACAACAAACCAATCAGCACCGAGGCGGCTGGGTCAAAATAGGGATGGTGCAAAATCTGACCCAAGGCGATGCCGAGAACGGCGATGGCGATTCCTACCAAGGCCGCCGAGTCCTCCACGAAAACGGTGAATACGCTGGGGTCTTTGCTGGAACGGATGACGCGCCATAATGTTTGTCCGGGTTTCCGTCGAGCCAGCAATTCTTTACGCGACACGTACCACGAGTAACTCTCGAAAACAGCGGCGATGGCCAGAACTGCGTAATTCAGGTGGGCTTGGTGGTGGCTGTAGGATGCAGTAGCCGCGAGATTCCGTCGTCCAAAGAGCACCCCGCGCCCAAACCAAAAATGACGATGGCGACTACAAGCGACCAGAAATATAGTTCCTTGCCGTGCCCAAAAGGGTGCAGGTCATCGGGCGGCCGTTCGCTTCTTTTGACGCCCAAAAGCAAAAGAAATTCGTTACAGGAATCCGCAGTCGAGTGAAACGCCTCGGCCAGCATCGCAGGACTCCCCGTAACCGCGGCTGCGGCATACTTGGTAAGGGCGATTGCGACGTTAGCCGCAATCGCCACGTAGAGCACCCTCATCGAGGAACTCTTTCCCTTCGGATTGCGGCTCGGCGACGCCATCTCCTATGCCGCTTTTTCCGGCACTTTTGCGCCCTTCTCGCGTGCTTCCGAGAGCCCAATCGCTATGGCTTGTTTGCGGCTTTTTACCGTGCCACCTTTACCGCCCTTGCCAGATTTGAGCGTTCCTTTCTTCTCTCGGTGCATCGCGCTCTTCACGGACTTGCTTGCTGCCTCTCCATATTTTCTGCTGGATTTTTTTTTGCCTGCCATGGATCTCCTCCTTGATAATCTTTAGAGGAAAATCCGCTACAAGGGGTTGGTCAAGTATGCGGCGGCAACAATCTACAAGCGGCCCGCGAATGCCATCATTGATCCGCTTCCTCAGTATTGCTTCGGACCTTTCCGGATACGCCTCCACAATACTTCCCGAAGCTTCCACACAGATACTGAAGTGATGAACCACGCCAGGGTCGCCTCGGCCAGCACCATCCCCATTCCAGATTCCGCCAGTCGGAGCCAGACAATCAGAGCAAACACCGCGAGCCCAATCGCTCCCATCGACGCTCCGATCGCGTCAACGCCCGCGGCCGCTTTTCCGCGTCCAGCGCCTATTTTGCCGGAACGTTCCTTTTTCTGTTTCTCATGTTTTTCAATCAGAGTCGCGCTCGCCGGAAGAATGGCCGGAAAGGCCAGAAAAAGACCTCCAATTTCAGGACCAAAACGTTTCGCAATAAGTGCGGCCAAGGCAGTCACAGTTCCGCCGAAAAGGAATCGAAAGGCATATTCGTACCACTTTGACTGCCGCAGTCCCGCCGAATCCAGTTTGATTTTCATCTCTCTACCTCAGCACAGCGAACCAAAGACCAAAGGCGCAGCCCACCCACACCAGAATCGCCAGACCGGCCGTGGACAGAACGGGCATGCGGCGGCGAATCAGCAACCGCCCCACCACGCATGCGTAAAGAAAAAAGGCGAGCGCTCCAAGAACCATCGATCGCGCCTCCGTACTTGCGTATGCTTTGCCGTCTTTCATTACAGTCAGAGCCAGAGTCGCGAGGGCCACTGAAGGCGCGGCCCCAAATAATCCGGCGAAGCTCTTTGGTTGCAGCAAGTCGCCCAACAGGGCAAATGCGGAAACCACACCCCCGCCTACGATTACTCTCAGAAGAATTTCCTTCATTCTGGTTCCCCTAATGCTTGCCGCTGTCCGGTCACCATGTGCACGAAATCGCCGGTCCGCCAACCGGAGGACGCATCTCTTAGTTGCCAAATGACTTAAAGCGGAACCCATGAACAATAGGAAAGTCGTAACTCTCGGGGAATTACTCGCGCGTTGGTGGGGTAACTGAAAGGTAAATCGAGTACTCACCTTATTGTCCGAATTTTTGCCAAGTTTTTAATTACCTGCAGCACGAATCTCCGGGCTCTCCCCCGCCCGTGACTTTAAGCTGAGGGTAATATGAACCGCGCCGCGTCGTCACAGCGTAATGGTGAGTGGAAAGATCTCTATATTGCCGCACTGTTCGAGCACGATAAGACCAAGCTTGCCCAGAGAATTGCCGTAGCACTATTCGCGATCGCAGAAAGAAAACAGGAATTGACCTCAGGGAATGACACTGAGGAGAAACTTGTCCTCGACAATGCGGCCTTCTCGCTGCACGCGCTCGCACGGTGTTTCTCGGTCGGACAAGTGGTCGCCCATAGCGGATCCGAGCGCAGGAGCGCGCTCCAGCCCTAGCGGGTTAAGGTCTACGAACGATCGCGAACTCGCTCCGGACGCAACTCTGTCACGCCCGGATCGGGCACTTCAAGCGGCTTTCTTGTCGAACTGAATCAAGACCTCCGTATAGCCTTCCATGCGCTTATCGAACTTGTCGTAAAGCGCCGACCTTCGCCGTCCCGCAGCGGACTCATAGCGTGAACCGGACGAGGTCAGCCTCGACCCCCACTCAAGGCGGAACTCCTGCGCGTCGGGCTGATGCGCAGACACACTGAATACCGCGGAGACAGTACTCCGCGACTTGCCTTCCGGTAGAATGCAACGCCCTCACAAAAAGTTTCATCTCTTTTCTTGCCCGATGGAACATAGGCTTTATTCCTTCGGCGCACGAAAAGGGAGGTAGAGATGTGGCCAAAAGGAGCTTTCTTCTGCTGCCTGTCGTTCTTGCTTCTGCCCTCGCTGGCGCACAGGTATTGGGTCAGGGGCCAGGAGTACCAGAACCCGATTTCAAAAATGCGTTCGTTGGGAGCTCTCTAGCGTGCTCTCAGCAACCGCACACTATTTACGTCCCCCAACCGGTCGCAGAACGGGCGAAAATCAAGGCTCGGCTTCTAAATCTTTTGCGCGACAGTCTCTACGACGATGCCAAAGGAATCGTGAATATCGCGCGGGAAAACGAGATAAAGAAACTTGCAAATAAACTGAAAAGCAGCAGAACGGATTAGTTGTTTCTTCTTTCCTGACCGCGAGCCTTTGTGGAGCGACGGCAAACTTAGTCGCTCCAAAGGCATCCAAGCGTCGGCCCATAACGATCCGCCGTGGTGTGGGCCATTCTTCTACGGCGTTTGAACCACCCGGAGCCTAGCGGTTACAGTAAGAGGCCGATAGTCTCCGGCGACGCCATACTTCCCGGAGTCCTAAATCAAAATGCCCAACCCACTGCAGCCAATCGTCTGGCCGGGCCGGCCTTACCCCTTAGGCTCAACCTGGGACGGCGAGGGCGTGAACTTCGCGCTCTACTCCGAGCACGCCGAGAAAGTCGAGCTTTGCTTGTTCGACATTTCAGGAAAACGCGAAACCCTGCGCGTCCCACTTCCCGAGCAAACTGACATGGTGTGGCACGGCTATTTGCCCGAGGTGCGCCCCGGCCAGTTATATGGATATCGCGTGTTTGGCCCTTACGCGCCTGATCGGGGCCATCGCTTTAATCCTCACAAACTTCTTCTTGACCCCTATGGCAAGCAGATTCAAGGCGCCATTCGGTGGACCGATTCACACTTTGGGTACCGCGTCGGGCACAAGCAGGAGGATTTGTCATTTGACCGGCGCGACAATGCCGCCGGCATGCCCAAGAATCAGGTCATCGACTCCGCGTTCACTTGGGGATCAGATAAGCCGCCAAACATTCCCTGGCACGAGACGGTGATTTATGAGCTCCACGTAAAAGGCTTCACCAACTGCCACCCCGATGTTCCGGAGCACCTGCGTGGAACCTATGCGGGGCTGGCCACCGCTCCGGTAATCGAGTACCTCACTCGCCTCGGAGTGACCTCGATCGAACTCATGCCAGTACACAGCTTCGTGGATGACCGCCGGCTCGTAGAGCGCGGCCTGCGCAACTATTGGGGCTATAACTCCATTGGATTTTTGGCGCTCGAGCCTCGCTATCTGGTGACTAACTCAATCCACGAGTTCAAGACAATGGTGAAAACCCTGCACTCCGCTGGGCTCGAAGTGATTCTCGATGTGGTCTACAACCACACGGCGGAAGGAAATCATTTAGGGCCCACGCTCTCGCTTAAAGGCATCGACAACAGCACGTATTACCGCCTCGTGGCTGACAAGCAGCGCTATTACATGGATTACACCGGCACTGGAAACACGCTGAACATGCGGCATCCGCGTGTTCTCCAGCTGATCATGGACAGTTTGCGCTACTGGGTTCTGGAGATGCACGTGGACGGCTTCCGCTTCGACCTGGCAGCGACCCTGGCTCGCGAGCTGCACGAAGTTGACCGCCTCGGCGCGTTCCTCGACATCATCCATCAGGACCCAGTTCTCTCCCAGGTAAAACTGATTGCCGAGCCTTGGGACCTCGGCGAGGGAGGCTACCAAGTCGGAAACTTCCCCGTGGGCTGGGCGGAGTGGAACGATCGCTATCGTGATACCGTGCGGTCTTATTGGAAGGGCGACGAAGGAGTGGTGGGTGATTTGGCTTATCGCCTTACCGGTTCAAGCGACCTCTACGCGCATAGCGGCAGGCGCCCATATGCGAGCATCAACTTTGTCACAGCGCACGACGGCTTCACTTTGCAGGATCTTGTCAGCTACAACGACAAACACAACGAAGCCAACGGCGAAGACAATCGCGACGGCAACAGCAATAACCGAAGCTGGAATTGCGGAGTAGAGGGGCCTACCGACGATCCAAATATCCTGGCATTGCGGGCCAAGCAAAAAAGGAACTTTCTGGCCACGCTTCTTCTATCCCAGGGCGTGCCGATGATGTATGCGGGAGATGCGATCGGTCATACCCAGAAGGGAAACAACAATGCCTATTGCCAGGACAATGAGATCAGTTGGTTGAATTGGAATTTGCAACCTGCAGATCGTGACCTGCTGGCCTTCGTCCAGCGGGTGATGACTCTTCGCAAGCGGCATCCGGTATTCCGGCGGCGGCATTTTTTTCAGGGGCGTCCCATCAAGGGTGCAAACGTAAAAGACGTGCTCTGGCTCAATCCCGGTGGCAACGAGATGACTGAGGACGAATGGCGTGATCCTGCCGCTCGCTGCCTGGGAATGTTTCTCGCAGGGCAAGGGCTTGACGAGAGTGATGAACGCGGCCGGAAGATGGGCGACGAAAACTTTCTGGTGCTGCTGAACGCTCACCATGAAGATGTGGGATTCACGCTGCCCACATTTCATCCGGACTCTCGCTGGGTTGCCTGGATGGACACTTCCAAAGACGACGGCTTGCGTCCCGCGGGGACGCACGATTCGGGAACAGTCTATCCGCTGCAGGCGCGCTCCATAGTTGTGCTCATGGAGCGCCGGTTGATGGAACGCAAGAACGGCAAGAAGGAAGACTCGAATGAAGCGCCGTCATAGCATGCCCTCCGGCGCTGAATGTCGCGCCGACGGAAGCGTGCGCTTCCGCCTGTGGGCTCCTGCCGCCCGCCGAGTCGAACTCAGCATCGCAGGGGCAAAGCATGCTACAAAATTTCCTCTGGAACAGCGCGGCGAAGGCTGGTTTGAGCTGGTAACCGACACCGCCAAGCCGGGAAGTCAATATCGTTTCCGAATCGATGATGCCCAAGATGTTCCTGATCCCGCCTCACGCTTCCAACCAAAGGACGTCCACGGCCCCAGCGAGGTTATCGATCCTGAAGCTTTCGACTGGCAAGATGGCGAATGGCGCGGCCGCCCATGGGAAGAAACTGTAATTTACGAACTGCACGTCGGAACCTTCACCCCGTCCGGGAACTTTTCTTCCGTGCGCGGACGCCTCGAATACTTGGCGGACTTAGGAATCACGGCTATCGAATTGATGCCGGTAGCCGACTTTCCGGGACGGCGCAATTGGGGCTACGACGGCGTCTTCGCTTTCGCACCCGATAGCACCTACGGTCGCCCCGAAGATCTCAAGAAATTGATTCAAAGCGCCCACGCTCATGGAATCATGGTTCTGCTGGACGTCGTCTACAACCATTTTGGCCCGGAAGGAAATTATCTAAACTCTTACGCGCCGCAATTCTTTACTAACCGGCACCGCACGCCTTGGGGCAACGCCATCAATTTCGACGGACCCGAAAGTCGAGCTGTGCGCGACTTCTTTATCCACAATGCCCTCTACTGGCTAACCGAATATCATTTCGACGGACTTCGCCTTGATGCAGTTCACGCAATCCTGGACGAATCCCCAACCCACTTTCTCACCGAACTCGCCAACAAAATCCAGGATGCAATCGAGCCGGGTCGCCACGTCCACCTTGTCTTGGAAAATGAACTTAACCAAACGAGCTACCTGCAGCGCACCGAGCACTGCAAAGCGAAGTCATACAGCGCGCAGTGGAATGACGATATTCACCACGCGCTGCACGTGCTGGTCACGGGCGAGAAGGATGGCTACTACTCCGATTATTCCGATCGCCCTCTTGATCGCTTAGGCCGTTGCCTGTGCGAGGGTTTCGCCTATCAAGGCGAGATGTCGCTCTTTCGGAATGGCCAAATACGGGGGGAACGAACCGCGGGGCTGCCGCCTAGCGCATTTGTTTCTTTCCTGCAAAATCACGATCAGGTCGGAAATCGCGCTT
>JAUTWY010000587.1 GCA_030838305.1 Acidobacteriaceae bacterium | reverse complement strand
CGCCATTGCAGGTTGCGGGACGATATCGCCAGGTGCGCACGGTTCGCAGAGCATTGCGGTCACCCGCCGGTCCGGCGCTTTGAAGAATCAGAGGACTATGCACCCGGCCGTCAGTACCGACGATAAAGCTGACTTTAATCCTTAATCCTGTGTCTGCCGGAACTAGCAGAGGATCGGGCGTCGTCAAGGCCTGGGGAGGTCTTGTGTCCTCGCACCGTGCTTTCGCGCTGACATGAGGAACGTCTCTAAATTCGGCAACGCGTTGCGGAGTCTTCCAAACTTGATGCTCGCGCTCGGAGATGACAGTTTGCCGTGGCGGAGACGGAACGATCCGCACGGACGCCATGCTGGCGACGGGAACTGCGAGGACCAGCAACCAAGGCCAGCTGCGTAGCATTAAACGAGACTCTCCGTTGGATCATTGGCAAGTGTGGGGCCACCCTGCAATGCGAAGTAAGGCATATTGTTATCAAGTGGTTTGAGAAACCTTTGCCCTTGGCTGAACTTCTCAATGTGAAGGCAGTTGCATATTTCATGCTGGATGATGTCTTTGCATCCGCCTCCCGCTGCTCTTCATTTTCTGAGAGATGGGTGCAAGGTAAGCAGGGTGATTTCCGCAGGACAATTGAAGCGAATGGGAACATCGACGGTTCCCAGTCCGGCGTTTGTGTATAGGGCGAGCGGCCCCACTTGATATTGTCCCCAGACATATTTCTTCGCCAGGGCGGGAAGGTAAAGCGGCGGCAAAAGTGGAATTCTGATCTGGCCTCCGTGAGAGTGACCGGAGAGCTGCAGGTCAACGGGAAATCGTGCGACTTCATCGGCAAAATCTGGCTCGTGAGCTAGAAGAACTACGGCTTCCGCGGGGGGCACGCGCCGCAATGTTTTGTTCAAATCTGCTGTTTTGCTGAGCACGTCATTCACACCAGCAAGCCAAATGCGCGCGCCATCGTGCTCGACGGCTTCCGACTGGTTCGCCAGGACACGGATGTTCTCCGCCTCGAGCGCATGCGTCACGCGTTGTCGGTCGGTTCGCTCATCGTGGTTCCCCAGAACGGCCCAGAGGCCGTGACGTGCATTCATCTGCCGCAGCAGGCGAGCACATGGCTCCGCTTCGGTGGCGGCTCTGCTTTCATTTCCGATAATCGGTATAGAAACGAAGTCCCCTGTGAGCGCGATAAGATCGGGACGAAGGCCGTTGACCATCGGAATGGCAGCATGCAGCGGATGAACGGAAAAATAAGGGTCGTAATGGAAATCGCTCAGCAGGGCGATGGTGAAACCGTTCAACCGCTCGGGCCAGCGAGGCAGGAAGAGGTCCTTGCGCAGAATGCGAGGACGGTTCGGCTCCAGCAGGGTTGCATCGCCAGCAATCGCAACCGTGGCAGCGGCAGCAGCGGCGCGGAGAAACTGGCGTCTGGTGGTAGGGATAAAAGGCAACGAAACTTATTCCACGGACATTCGCACGCTCTTTCAGCATAACCGAAATGGTGATTCACGGAAACATGCTGAGAATCCAATCAAGTTCGAACAGCGACAAGCAAAAAGCTGGATACGGAATTCCACCTTTTGATCAGAAGCTGAAAGTGACTTGCAGATCGATGCGGCGGTTCGCTGAGGAATTTGAAAAGCCGCCGCCCTGGAGCTGGTTTGGGATGTCAAAGAATCGCGAACCCAAAATGCCACTGGGATTGGCAAAATTCACCTTATTGAAGATGTTGCGCACATTAGCGCCGAATGTGAGGTTGTAACGGCGATCGGAACCGCTGGGCACTCCTCCCCCCTGTCCGCCGCCGAAAAGCGGACCTCGCGGGCCGCCACCACCGCCGCCTCCGCCGCCGCCTCTTCTTCCACCACCGCCGCCTCCGGGTCCGCTACCCCCTTGATTCCCAGAGGTGTGGGCGACCCGTGGACCGAACGCGAAGCTTTTGGTGAGCCGCAGATTCATAACCACGTGCGAGGGCCCCGTTGCGTAATTAATCGGAGTGATTCGCTCTCCAGCAGTAGGGGCAGCGTCGAAAGTACCGAGCGGCGTGCAATACGTCGTGGAAGGCGGAGTTGGCGTCACAACCGCGACACACGTCGCGGTTGAGGCCAGGGCGGGACGATCGTTGAAGATGGAATCGTTATTCAAATCATTGGTTGCGCTGATGTTGAAGGGAGAACCCGAGCTTACGATCATGAAGGGACTCAGGCGGAAGTTGAGAGGCAGCGCGAACGAACCGCCAAAAAAGAGCCGTTGGCGGGTATCAAACGACGCGCGCCCGTAGTCAGCGCTGATATTGTGGGAGTTCGACGGAAAGCTCGAGACCCCGGAAGTATCACTGTTAGCGTAGTTGAGTACATAGTAGCCGAACAGCTGAACCTTCGATCCGACCCGCACATTCGTGTTTGTGATTAATTGATTTTGTCGGAACACCGCTTCGGAGACGTACTGGTAGAGATTTCCGCCGTCGGGAGGCACGCACGCCGGGCTGCACGGCGTTCCGGGAAAGGGCGCGTTCGCATTGATGGTGAGCAGTTGATCAAACCCACGAGAGTTCAGGTACGTGACAGACAAGGTTGCGGCCTTCGTAAGCTGCCGCTCCGCGCTAATTGCTGACTGTAACGTGTAGGGCGCACTGAGCCGCGGGCTGATCTGGTAAATCGTCGAAACAGCGGGTGTAACCGCACCGGTGCAAGAAGAGATATCTGTCAGGTTTGGACACTGCGGATTACTAATGACGAACTGTTCCTGCGTGATGCCATTCAAGCGCTGTGCTTCCAAAATCTGCGCTTCCTGGAAGCGATCATAGAAAATGCCGAAGCCTCCGCGCAGCACAACCTTCGGGGGCGCGGACTGGCCGCCGATGCCCCATGCAAGACCTAGACGTGGCGCCCAGTTGGCCTGATTCTGAATGCCATTCTGCGTCTCAAAGCGCAGTCCGTAGCTGAGCGTGAGATTGGGACGCACCCGCCAGTCATCCTGAAAGTAAAGTCCAGCATCGAAGTTGGTCACCACGAGAGGAGGATTGCCCACAGTGTAGGTAAGCTGTGTGGCAATTGGCGTAGTGATATTTCCGCTGTTCGCAACCGCGTGCGCATAAGAAACTGGGCACGGTTTTTCGCCTGGAGTGGGCACACAAGTCGTTTCCGCTGCGGTATCCAGAAGTGAAGAGAACGTGAATGTGCCGTTGAATCCTGAGGTCGAACTGTTGGCGTCCCGTATGCCGCGAAGCCGCGCTCCAAACTTCAAGGTGTGATTGCCGTGGATGACAGAAGTGTAATTCTGCAGTTCGTAGTGATCCTGATGGTCAAGAATCTCGCCCTGGCTGTTGCCGCCACCACCAAATGACCCCAGAACGTTGAGAGTTGGCTGGTTGTTCACGGCTAGTTGGTTGTTTAGCTCCCGCAAGTATTGGAATCGCGTTTCATTCACAACCTTTGCGCCAATGATTTGCGTATCGCTGATCTGCAGCGTGTGCTCGGTCGACTCCGAGTTATAAGCCTGGGAAGGCAGATTGAAAGTTCCGATGCCTTGGTTGTCCTCCGTGTTCCGGTAGTACTGATAGCGCGCAGTCAGTGTGTTGTTTTTGCCGAGCTGATAATCAATTCGCGAATTGAGGTTGGTTCGATGGCGCAGGTTGGGCACGCCCTCAACCAGTGGAACCTCGGTAAAGGTCGCAGGGTCGAGCGTCAAGGCATTCACGGCGGATAGATCGTTGATATTTCGCCGCTGGGCATCGAAGAAAAACGAAGCCTTCTTATTGATCGGCCCGCCAATGTCGCCGCTGAACTGGGTGGAATCATACCCCGGCTGGTTCGCACCCGCGAAGGGATTAGGCGAGTTAAAAGCAGAATCGTTTCCGCTGACCAACAACTGGCCGTGGTATTTATCCGTTCCGGGCTTGGTAAAGACTTCAATGCGGCCATAGCCAAGCTTGTCGTATTCGGCGGAGAAAGGGTTCTGGTTGATCCGAATCTCGCGAATCGACGACTTGGGAGGAAGCTGCCCAGCGGTGAAACCGTCGATATAGAGTTGCCCTCCGTTGGGTCCGGGGGAAGGTCCCGCCAGAGCCTGCAAATCTGTGAGCAATTCGTCCGGATCGTCGGGTAAAGCCTCCAACTCTTTACCGGAAAGCACAATGGCTCCCGCGTTGTTGGCTGGATTCACGTCCAGCGTCGGTGTGGTATCGGAGACTTGAACCTTCTCCTGTTCGACCTCGATCGTCATGGCGAGGTTGAGACGAAGAGGCTGGTTCGCGGCGATAACTACGTTGTCGTTTTCGTAGAGGGCAAACCCCTGGGCAATGACATTAAGGGTGTACAGGCCCGCTGGGACGCCGTTGAATTCATACTGACCCTGCCCATCTGTCTGCGCTTTGATGGGCGCCGATGGCGCGGCGGCAGGCATGAGTACGACGTTGGCATTCGCGATGGCGGCGCCCGAGGGATCGGTAACTTGTCCGCGCAAAGAACCCGTAGTCGCGGCTCCCGCAGCCGCCTGTGACATCGCGAGAGTCGCGCACAATTGCACACAAAGTACGAGAAACACGAGACAGAAATACGTCCGAACGCTCATTCCCTTTTTTCCATTTCGCAACCTTCAAATCTTGGATGCAGGTCGATGCGGCTTTCTACTGAGTGGCAACCGGTCCTACGGCCCCCCGAGGTCTCCAGCGGGCGCACTGAGATTCCAGGGTGCAAGCATCATTGCCTGAGCGGCGTTCGGTGCCGCTTGCAAAATCGGCGCGACACCGCTGAATAGCGTGATCGCGGTCCCTGATCCGGCCTGACCCTCCGTCGAGAGAATCACGACTGCATCGCCTTTATGCAGATCGGCCAAGGCAATGCGTGGCGCGTGACTGAGTAACTGCTGCAAATCTGGAGAGCCGCCGGCACGCCCGCCCCTGGCGTTTCTTCCCGGCGCCATTCCACTTTCAACTGCTGCAGAATTCGGATCCGCCGCTTGCGCTCTCTTTGTTTGGCCCTTTTCAGAACCTGAGTTGGACGCCGCTTCTGAAGTGGCAGTCGCGCTTGCTCCGCCAGCCATTCCTTTCAGGCGCACCGCAATTGTCTGCGCCACCTCAAGGGGCAAGTGACGAAGCTGCGAGTCCTGTGTCACCTTGACGAGCACGGTCTTTTTCGACGACAGATCGTGAACGCTGAGAGTCGATGAACTTGCGTCGGTGGAATTGACGGTCCCGGCAAAAAGAGGAAATGTTCCCGAAACAATTTCTGCGGCAGCCAGTTCGCTTCCCTCGACGCTGCGGTCGCCACGCGCACGAACTTGATCGCCGGAATGGATTTCCTGCAGCGTGCTCGACTTCGCATCGTCAAACTTCACCGAATCGGGAGCGTAACGGCGAATCACTGTCTGGCTGGAGGTATGAATGACGACGTCCTTGCCTCGCACAGCGATAGTGATGGTTCCCCCAGCCACATCCACGGCTTTGGCCAAGCCGTCTACGCCACGCTTTTGCCAGTCCTGCAGATCCTGCACGTGCCGCGCGTCGAGGTCGGAGCGCTTCATCACCACAATGGACGATGCCGCGAACGACTGATTATCGTCGGAGACCTTTCCCCCGACCAGAATGCGATCGCCAATCTGAATGTCCTGCAATTGGACCGGTGCAGCGTTTTTCAAATCCTTCTCGCCAGGAGTAATCCGCACGATTCGTGTCGTGGGTTGAATTGTAACGGCGACATCCGAACCGGAGTCCGGAGTCAGAGTGATCGTGCTCGCGGTGATTTCCTTCACAGCGCCAATGCGCCGATTCGCACTGGGAGCCTGTTGGGTCTGCAGACCAGGAGCTGTCGCACCGCAAAAAGGCATAGCGATAAATAGGCTTCCAATGCACAGCGCGATGAGCATGATCCGGTTTGGGTTGACGCTCATGAAGGATCTGTTCTTTTTAATTTACACGGCGGAACACGACAAAATCAGCGCTTTTACAAAGTTTTACCTCAAGATGGACGGATTCTTCGACGAGGACACCGATAAACAATCAGCGCGAAACTAAGAGTCGAGACTGGCTAACTACTGGGCAATCAGCAAATTCTCAGCGAAGGGCCATTGGTCATCCACCCATTGCGCATCACAGCGGAAACCAGTGGCCACGGCCATGTCACGAACTTCCTGAAGCGAGTACTTATGGCTGCTTTCGGTCCAGATGGTTTCGCCTTCCAGAAATTCGACAGAAAGTTCGGCGGCAGCGATATTCACAGTTTGACGGCGCATGGAACGCAGATGCATTTCCACACTGCGCTGAGAGTGATTGATCCTTGCCTCGTGCTCAAACTG
>JAUTWY010000399.1 GCA_030838305.1 Acidobacteriaceae bacterium | reverse complement strand
GCTGCTGATTTCCATGACGGACAGATCGGTATTGTCCATCACGTGGATACGGTACTCGCCCGCTGGAAACTTGGTGTTGCCAGCGTGGAACTGGAATGGGATGGTGGCTTCAATGTCGCCAACGATTTGCGCGTTAGCTTTGGCCGGGTAAATCGCCGATGCAAAAACCAAAGCGAAGAAAAACGCAAGCAAGTGATAGCGTTTGGTCGCCTTGTGGTTTGCAGTTCGTTTGTTGATAACTTCGGTGAACATAGTGACTTTTCCTCATTTCTGCCGTCGGCGAAAACAACCCGTTCGTCGAGCGACAGGACTCAAGTACGCAACGCGGCTGCCAAAGAGGTCATGCGCCTAAGTGACTGAAAGTAGAGAGGAGACACGGGCAACAAAATGGTGTGCGATGCCAGCCCGCTAAACACACGTCCGCATGTCGACACGCTTAATGAAGGTTATGTATTCGAAGGTGTATCAAATGATTTCGAATTTACCCGGCTAGAGATGAACGCGCCTCGGGCGTGCGAGGACTAAATTATGAGTAGTGTTAATCGACGGAAGATCGATGTCCGCATCATGGCTAATGCAAATCTATTACGCGGGGCAAATACAAATGTGTTACGCGGGAAGCGAATCCCTGTTAGCGCGTGAGATGCCCAGCTTTTGCATCCGGAAGTAAAGTGTGGACCGCTTGATTCCCAATCGTGCCGCGGCTCCGTTGGGACCGGCGACAACCCATCTGGTTTGCTCGAGAATCTTGCGAATGTGCTCGCGCTCCGCGTCCTCCAGAGTGACAGCCTCGAGAGATTCCGTTTCCGACGCGGCCCGCAGGCTCGCGAGAGGTGGACATAGGACGTTTCCGGGGCTAAGGATTACACTGCGCTCGATAAAATTTTGCAGCTCGCGAATGTTCCCGGGCCACTCGTAGGAGGTAAGTTCAGCCATCGTTGCTGGGGGAATCTGGTCGATTTGCTTATCCATGCGGCGAGCGTAGATGTCGACAAAGTGTTCCACCAATGCCGGAATGTCTTCGCGGCGCACGCGCAGCGGTGGCAACGCAATCGGAAATACATTAAGACGGTAGTAGAGGTCGCTGCGAAATTGGTTCCGCTTCACCATATCTACTAAATTGCGGTTGGTCGCGGCGACCAGACGAACGTCCACTTGATGAGTTCGATTGCTGCCCAAGCGTTCGAATTCCTGCTCCTGCAGAACACGCAGCAATTTGGGTTGCAGTCCCGGCGGAATATCTCCTACTTCGTCCAAGAAGAGCGTCCCTTTATCGGCCAATTCGAAGCGACCAATTTTCTGCGCAATAGCGCCGGTGAAAGCGCCTCGCTCATGGCCAAAGAGCTCACTTTCCAGCAGATCGAATGGAATAGCAGCACAATTCAACTTTACGAAAGGGCGTCCGCACCGTTCGCTTAGATTGTGAATAGCGCGCGCGACCAGTTCCTTGCCGGTGCCAGTTTCTCCTTGAATAAGAACGGTGGAACACGTCGGCGCAACCTGTTCCACTTGTTCGAGCACTGACTCCAGAGCAGGGCTGTTTCCTATGATCTGCTCGAATTTACGAGGATTACGATCCTGATCGACGGCGGATCCGAATATTGCGACAGCTCCCACGAAGGACCTCCCCTTGCGCAGCACACTGCACGCTTCTATTAGTAGGCTCAACTTTCCAGAGCGGCCCGAACACTGTCGAGCAGTGCTTCGTCGTTGAACGGTTTTGCCATAAACTCCACTGCACCTGCGCGCAACGCCTGCATGCGCATTTTTTCGTCACCATGCGCAGTGATGAAGATGATCGGAATCCGGCAATGTTCGGCGTTGAGCTGGGCCTGCAGCTGCAGACCGGACATTCCGGGCATACGTATATCGGCGATCAAGCACCTAGCCTGGCGCTGTTGGCCGGATTTCAGGAATTCCTCTGCCGACGCAAAGGCTCGAGCCGGCAAGCCAACCGCTTTCAGCAGGCCTTGTAGCGCGCTGCGCATTAAATCATCGTCATCGACAATCGCAACCATTTTGGTCTTCTCCTGAGCGGCCATAGCGGCAATCTAGCAGCGTCGCAAAAGCGGCGCAATTATACTTTGGTATGACAGACCGAATAGCTCATCAACGTGAGAGACAACTACTATCCAGGTTGGGTTGCGAAACTTACTGTAAAAACGTCAGTTCTGCGAGTGAGAAGCTGCTCTGCGCCACGGCGCCGCCTCGGCATTACCCTACTTTTTTTCCGGGTGGAGGTTCCAGTTTCGACGCCATTCTAACCAATTCTGCCATCGACTCGGCCTGCATTTTCCGCATCACGTGACCGCGATGGATCTTCACCGTGATTTCGCTGATTCCCAGCGCAAAAGCAATCTGCTTATTGAGCATGCCGGAGACGACCAGGCCCATGACCTGACGCTCACGTTCGCTCAGGGCCTGATAGCATTTTCGCAACTCGGTTAAGTCACTCTGCTGACGGCGCGCGGCACGGTCACGATCCAAAGCCTGGTGAATCGCATTTAGCAAGTCCTGGTCCAAGAAAGGTTTGGTCAGGAACTCCACCGCACCCGATTTCATGGCCTTCACGGTCATCGGAATATCTCCGTGACCGGTAATGAAGATGATAGGGATTTGTATGCCGGCGTCAGCCAACTGTCGCTGAAAGTCCAGGCCGTTGACGCCAGGAAGGCTTACGTCCAGAACCAGGCAACTTGGCCCGTCGGGTGGCTTGTGGCGTAGAAATTCTTCCGCGGTCTCAAAGGATGCGCACCGTAACTTCACGGATTTCAGCAGTCCCTGGATGGATGCGCGCACACCGGCATCGTCATCTATGACGAATACGGTGGCACCATCCGCAGCAATCATTCAGTCACCTCGGCCTTGATGGGCAGTGTGAAATAAAAGCTTGCGCCGTGCGGGGAGTTGTCGGCGGCCCACAAGCGGCCATCATGTGATTCGATGATGGAGCGGCTGATGCGAAGTCCCATGCCGGTTCCGTGCGGCTTGGTAGTAAAGAAGGCATTGAAGATCTGTGTGGTTTGCTGCGGTGGCAACCCCACGCCGCTGTCACTGACGCAAACCACAGCTTCCGCGTTTTGCGTTCGCTGCGACCTGATGGCGAGCTCGCGCGTCCCATCCGCATCCTTCATCGCTTCGATGCCATTGATCATCAGGTTCATCAGCACTTGCTGCAATTGCACGCGGTCGGCCATGACGTGGGGAAGATCTGCGGCAAGGTCGGTTCGGATTGCTATGTTGTATCGGGTGGTCTCACCGCGCAGAAGAAGGGTCATCTCTCGAATGATCTCGTTTACATCCAGGAGTTCGCGTTGCGAGGTACCTTTCTTGAAGAGCTGGCGGACGCGGCTAACGATTTCTGCCGCGCGCTTCACGTCTTGCACGATCCTCATGGCGGCCGCGCGCGCCTCTTCGATATTTGGAGTGTCGCCCGCGAGCCAGCGCAAGCAGGTATTGGCGTTGGTGCTAGCCGCGGCGATTGGTTGATTCACTTCGTGCGCCAAGGAAGCAGTCAGTTCTCCCATGGTGGTCACCCGGCTGACGCGCACGAGCTCCGCCTGCGCTTGGCGCAAAGACTCTTCCGCCCGCTTTCGCTCGGTGATGTCCATCGAGCTACCCACGAATTCGACCAAATCCCCGGAGGCGTTTAAGACCGGATGGCCGATGGTGTGGATGTATTTTACTGTGCCGTCGGAAAGAAGAATTCGGAATTCCATTTCATAATCCGACGTTTCAGCGATTGCTCGATCGATTGTGCCTTGCCACTTGGCTTGATCCTCCGGATGAGTGCGCTGCAGCCGCTCTTCCCAAGGCGGTGGGCCGTTTTCTGGATCGAAGCCATATAGGCGATACCATTCGTCGGACAAGTGCAACGCGTCCCCTCCCGCAACCTGCCAAGCCCAACTCGCCGTATGAGTGAGCCTCTGGGCCTCTGCCAAATAAGTTTCGCTCCGACGCAACGATTCTTCGGCACGCTCGCGCTCACGACTGGCTGCTTGCAGCACCTCGTTGGTGTTCTGGAGCTCTTGAACTGTGTCTTTGAGGTCATCGCGAGCGCGCCGGAGCGATTCCGTGGCGCTCCTTTGGGCAACGGTCAGCGACCCGACAAACAAAGCTGACACCATGAAGATGGCAAAGCGTGGTATCTCTTCAGGCTTTGCTTGCAACGAATAAATCGGAGGCAAGAAGTAATAATAGAAAGCCAGAGCCGACAGAGTCGTCGCGAGCAGCCCCGGCCAGACTCCGCCGAACCACGCACTCAATATGACCGCGCAAAGAAAGAGTGATACAGGAGCATCTCGTAAATGAAGCGCCGGCCAACGTGAAATGATGAGGGCTGCGGCAACCGAAACAACAGCAATCCAATAGCTCCAAAGCGCGAGCGGCTTGGGCCACAGAAGAGG
Source organism: Acidobacteriaceae bacterium (assembly GCA_030838305.1). Taxonomy (GTDB): domain Bacteria; phylum Acidobacteriota; class Terriglobia; order Terriglobales; family Acidobacteriaceae; genus Sulfotelmatobacter. The sequence continues at coordinate 7,880 of JAUTWY010000399.1, read as the reverse complement.
ATTTGACCTAGCCATTACTTCTGCTCCAGCAAATCGGGGTGTTGTTGTGTGCAATGAAAATCTTAACATTGGGGCGCCCGGCCCCGACCAAGTCGGCCTTGTGGAGCATGTCAGCCTTCGCTGGTAGAGAGGCGATTGCTGAGGGCTCATCCAGCACAACTGACAGACTGCCAACATCCCGACAGATTGGCGGAAGTACCTGCGCTGACCAAAATGCACTGAAACGACCCATCTTGCATTCTCTCAGCCATTTCCAGACAGTGCGGTCAGCTGCAGCCCCTGGCCCGCGTATTGCTTTGTTCAGTGTTGTCGGTTGTACGGACAACTGCGGAGGAGGTCGCAAATTATGGAAGCGTTTCGAGCGCGTGATGTGGATACAGAATCCGACGGCATGTTGGTGACTGCCGCAAAGCGCGGGAGTGCAGCGGCATTCGACGAGTTGGTTTTGCGTCACGGACGGAGAGTTTTTGCCGTGGCGCAACGAATAACGAATCATCGGGAGGATGCCGAAGATGTTGTGCAGGAGACGTTTCACAAGGTTTTTCTTCATCTCGACAGCTTTCAAGAAAAGTCGCGCTTCTCTACGTGGCTGACGCGTGTCGCCATGAATGAAGCCTTCATGTTGCTGCGTCGAAAGCGGGCAGTCTTCGAAGTCTTGCCCGAGAGCACTGACGACGGCGTGAAGTCCTCCTCGGAGTCATTCGTCGACCAAGGTCCCAATCCCGAAGAGGGCTGTTTGCGAGGTGAGCGTACGCAACTATTGAGCGAGGCAATCAATCGCCTAGGTCCGAGAATTCGAACAGCGATACTGCTTCGTGACATCGAAGAAAGATCCGTCGAGGAAACCGCCCAGATTCTGGGCACCACACGAAGCGCGGTGAAAGCACGGGTTTTTCAAGCACGCCGAAAGTTACGTCGAATAATAAGCCCTGGGCTGCCGAGGGAAGTCTACACATCAAGTCCACGGCAAACCCAGCGCTGGAGCTAGTGTGGTTTTTCGTTTCTGGTGTGATCTTCTCTCACCTCGTTGCGGCCATCGCGGGTACCCGAGATAGCCGTTCGTATTCTTCTTCAGACAAGCGCAGGGAAGCTGTCGCAACGTTCTGCTCGAGATGTTCGACCGAAGAAGTCCCGGGGATGGGCAGCATTATGGGAGATCGATGCAGTAACCAGGCCAGCGCTACCTGCGTGGGGCTGGCGTTGTGTGCTTGTGCGATGCGGTTGAGCACTTCTCCGGCGACTTTACCTGCTCCCAGTGGAAACCAAGGTATAAAAGCGATTCCATTGCGCTGGCAATAATCCACCACGTAGTCCCATTCGCGATCGGCAAAGCTATAGCGATTCTGCACGGACACGATGGGAACGATCTTGCGGGCTCGCTCGATGTGTTCCTGGGTAACGTTGGAAAGCGCCACGAGGCGAATCTTGCCCTCATTTCGCAGCTGAGCCAGAGTTTCTACCGAAGCTTCAAAGGGGACAACGGGATCCGGCATATGTAGTTGATATACGTCGATGCGGCTCAGGCGCAGGCGCTTCAGACTTCCCTCAATCGCCTTACGAAGATGCTCGGGACTGGCGTCGTGCGTCCATTGATTCGGGCCAGGACGATTCCAGCCTCCCTTGGTGGCAATTACCAGACCAGCAGGGTAAGGATATAGCGCTTCGGCAATCAGTTCCTCGCTGACATGCGGGCCGTAGGAATCAGCGGTATCAATGAAATTGACATCGAGCTCCACGGCCCGGCGAAGAACAGCCAAGGCCTTATTGCGATCTTTCGGCGGTCCCCAGATGCCTTCGCCGGTCAGGCGCATTGCGCCGTAGCCGAGACGATGCACGGAAATTTCCCCGCCAAGCGAAACATCTCCAGCCAAACTTGCAGAAAGTTGTTTCTTGTTCATGATTGTCCTCCAACATTTTTTTAACTAAATCCGGCGCCAGCGCTCATGGCTTCAGCCGTTCAAGCGCCATCGCCCGAAACCTCGAATATTATGGTCACGACCTTTTCTCTAGCCAAGCCACTGTGGGTTGGCGTAGGTGCCGTCGAACCGATGACTCGTTTTATAAAGCTCGAACTGGCCTGCTTCCGCGGCTTTCGCGGTTTTCGTGAGCAGCGCAGTAACTTTAGATGAGTTCATCGCTTGAAAAATGCGGGCCGCTTGAAGAGCTTGCTGAAGAATCGGAAGCGAATCGCAGCCGGTAATAACAACACTCGTCGGAAGATTCATCGCGTAGTGCAAGCACTCCACGGGGGTGGCTGTTTTGCTCTCGAGAATAAAGTGGTCGCCCATCGGCTTCATTCCAAGAACACCGATGTCGTTCTTGAGCAGCACCGGCAAAACTTTCTTTTCGAAGCTATTGAAGTGCGCGTCCATTACGTTGAGGGGCATCTGAACGGCGTCGAAGGTGAAATTGTTTTTTGCAGCGGTGGCCAGCATTTGCAAATGAATGTCCGGACTCTTGTGGCCTGTGAAGCCGATGAAGCGGATCTTGCCCGCTTTTTTCGCCTCGAGAACAGCTTCCATGCCCCCGCCTGTGGCAAATATGCGATCCGGGTCGGTGTCGCGAATCACTTCGTGAAATTGAAGCAGGTCGATGCGGTCAGTCTGAAGCCGGCGCAGAGAGTCGTTGATTTGGCTTGCAGCGGCGGCTTTGGTGCGACCATCGATCTTGGACATTAGAAACGCTTTTTGGCGGTAACCGTCGCGCAGCGCGTTGCCCATGCGGACTTCACTCTCGCCACCGTTGTAGTCCCAGCAGTTATCGAGAAAGTTGACGCCTTCATCAAGACCCGTGCGGATAATGCGAATACTTTCCTGGGCATCAGCCTGCTTTCCAAGGTGATAGCCACCGAGGCCGATGAGCGAAACTTTTTCACCGCTGCGGCCCAAAGTTCGGTAAGGAATGCCGTTCCTGGAGTCCGATCGCGGGGACTGCTGGTCAGCGTGCGCCAGAAAAATAGACGCCGCGGCAAACCCCAGGAATCCCCGGCGCGAAATCCCGGTGTCCACAGTTTCCTGAGTTCGTGAAGGTGGAGCGAGATGCGGATGGAGTGACTTCTCTTGGCCCTGTTGATTTCTCTTGTTGCTGGGGTGCATCGCGTTCTTCATGTTCATTCTCCAAGCACTCGTTTTGATGGCCAAGTAAATAAATCAGCCTTTCAGCGATTCCCTTCCCGGGTCCGGTATTCAAACTTTTGCGACGTGAGAATTTCACGCTGCCGCGGCACCGATCAAAATCCTCTCTAAAATATTTATCTCGAAGGGCTCCTGTACTAGTTCCCCGATAGTTTGCTCCAGATGCTTGAAGTGCGGGCTAGCTGCGTGTTGATCGAGAGCGGCTTGACTTTCCCATATCTCATAGAAATAGAAGCGTCCCTTCGAGTTTGACTCATACAGTTCATACAATTTGCATCCCGATTCCGCGCGGGTAGGAGCTAACATGCCTCGCAGGAGCGCTCTGAGTTGTTTTTCCCTTCCGCTGCGCGACACGGATCGTGCAATGACTCGAACTTCAGCCATGGTTGCTCAACCTCCTCCATTTATGGTCGCCTTCCAAATCCCTAAATTGCGAAGCTACTTCAAAGCTGGATCAATCAACGTCAGATCCGTAGTAGGGTCAAACCGCTTTTGCATCGTTACTGGATCGTCTGTAACCATGACTTCGAGAGTCGGTGATACATAGGCCTCGAGAACATGGCCGCCCTGCGTTGTTCCGTCTGGATTGCCAACCACCATGTGTGTATGAACGACGGGTTTTCCTTGGTAGAGCGCAATATCGCCGCTCATCCCAATTACTTCGTGCTGGCCGTTGACGGGAATCTTTTTGTACATTTTCCGCTGGGGATCGAACCATGCCACCGTTGCTCCGTTCAACGCTCCAATAGCGGTGAAATGCGCACTCTTGACGTGATACTTCTCAGCAAAGTCGAGCAGGCCGGAAAAAGCTTCATCTCCCTGATAGAAGATGACCACATATTGTTTTGTTGGTTCTCCAGGGTTCAGCAATCGAACTTGCATCTTCGGGGCCTTACCCTTGGGAACGGCTTCCGACGGGGAGACATATTCGCTTCTGTCTTGCGAATACCCCATCAAGCCGGCGATTCCAATCACTCCGAATATGCAACCCAGCAGTTTTAGTTTGATCATCGCTTTGCCCTTCCATGTTCGAGTATCTTTACAATCCGGAGTCGTTGAATCGACGATCGATTACGTCCGTCCATCGGCGTTGGAAGCCAGATGCGCACTTTTTTCCATTTGTAGAATCACCGCCGAAAAATCCTGCTCCGCTCCTTCGTCCGTTTGCCTCGCATTGATCTCAAAAGCAGCTCCTGCGGCGGGCATTCGCGCGCCAACGGCAGCCGCGAGATTGAGAATCAAGCCGAAATCCTTGTTCATCAGGCGAATTGGAAATTGCGGGCTGTAGTCGCTCTTTAGTGCTCTTTGCAGTTTGCCCACATGCGCTGGGGCGACCACCGCAGTCTCTGAAAGAACGTTCAGCAAACGATTGCGATCGAGACCAGCTTTCTCACCGAGTGCTACGGCTTCGGCAATTGCCTGCATACCGATTCCCAGCAAGGTGTTCACTACAAGCTTCATGGTCGCTCCGGAGCCGCTGGGTCCGAGATAAAAATACTTCTTGGCGATTACGCGAAAGATTGAATTGGCGGCGGCGAAGCATTCCTTGTCTCCGCCTCCAAACAGGGTCAGCAAGCCATTTTCGGCGGTCGGAGTGCTGCCGGATATGGTCACGTCAAGGACCTCAATTCCACGCTCCGAGCCTAGTTTCGAGAGTTCCTGCGAGGTTTCCGGATACACAGTGCTTAGGTCGACGACTAACGATCCGCGCTGCGCACATGCGAACACGCCCTCAGGTCCTCTATAAATGTCCAGGACAGCTTCATCGGTCGGTAGGCACGACAACACAACGTTGCAACTGGCGGCGAGCTCCGAAGTGCTCTGCGCGACCTTGCCCCCATATTGAATTAGTTCCTCAGCCTTACTGTGGTCACGATCGTACGTGGTCAGCTTGAAGCCGGATTCGAGTAACCTGCGCGCGATCGGGCGGCCCATGTAGCCGATCCCGACAAATCCGAGCCGAGCGTTTTCTTGCGTAATTGGTTTCATGATAAGCCGCCCTTATCGTGAGTTGCGATTTCAAGTTCAACTTGCACATTGGCAGGGAGCACGCGCTATACCGTTTCGCGAGATGAACCAAGTATTGATGCAAGATGTTGGTGGCATGGAGAATATGGAGTTAAGCAGCCCAACTTAAGGCTGAGCTGGTGAGAGTTTGGCTGTCGAAGCCGTTGGCACACCGTCAGCCTGTTGGAAATTGGATTGCATTCATGTGTGAGTCGCGGCTTTATCCGGACCCGCACGGGCAGCCTAGATTCAAATTCTTTTCTAGCGGAAGAACTTCGTGTCAGCGGGCTGACAACCATCCAATTTGCTGGACTCTTCGCACCTGAGCCCTCGCACGCACTTCCGTCCTTTGTGTTTAAGCGGCCCGGTTTGCCATAACTTCTGAATTCCACTCATGCTTCACTACGGCATTGAGGATGCATCAGCTGTGTTCGACGCAGGTGAATCCCGCGAGCCCTGGGAGCCGATCGGAAACGAGAACTGCTGGCAGCACCAATCACGGCATAATAGTGAGGTCGCAAAGACCGGATGACGAAGGCTGGCTTCTCGTAGGCAATCTTGAAGGACATACACGATGGGAAATAGCGCAAAAAATAAAACTCTGTGGTCAGCCCTCGTCGCGGTTGCCGCACTGTGCGTAAGCATATTATTGGCACAGGCTCGAAACCAATCCAATCGGGCTGCCGAAGCCGCGACCCAAGCATGCCCGAGCGATGACACCGGGTTGAAGTTACCTGCTGGTTTCTGCGCAACGGTTTTTGCTGACGGCGTTGGTCATGCCCGCCACATGGTAGTTGCGCCGAGCGGCGTACTCTACGTCAACACCTGGTCGGGGAGGTACTATGGCAATGACACGCCGCATGCAGGCGGTTTCCTCGTAGCCCTGCAAGACAAGAGCGGTGCGGGAAAAGCTGACGTGATTCAGCGGTTTGGTGAAACGCTGCAAAGTGGCGCAGCGGGTGGCACGGGCATCGGCATATATAAAGGATCGATTTATGCGGAGGTTAATGATCGCATCGTGCGGTATTCCCTGCCCTCTGGCTTCGTGCCAAATGGCTCGGCCGAAACCATCGTCTCTGGATTGCCTTTGGGCGGCGACCATCCGATGCATCCCTTCATCATCAACGCAGAGGGATCGATGTATGTTGACGTGGCCAGCGCAAGCAATTCCTGCCAGTTGAAAAATCGGACACTCAAATCGCCGGGCGCAAACCCGTGCACCGAACTTGAGACGCGTGGTGGTATCTGGAACTACGACGCAAATAAGACCAACCAAAAGTTTGCCACGACTGACCGTTACGCGACAGGAATCCGCAACGGTGAAGGTTTTGCCATTGATTCAGATGGGCGGGTATTTGTGACGCAGCATGGACGAGACCAATTGCACGCAAATTGGCCGGACCTGTATAAACCCGACCAGGAGGCCACGCTGCCGGCGGAAGAGGTGTTGCTATTGAAGGCAAAGGGAGACTATGGCTGGCCCGAGTGCTACTACGATCCGTTCGTTGAAAAGTTGGTTCTGGCGCCGGAATACGGCGGCGACGGCGGCAAAACGATTGGCGAATGTGCGAACAAGATTGCTCCCGCTGCGGTATTTCCCGCCCACTGGGCGCCAAATGCAATGGTGCGTTACGACAAGAAACAATTTCCGGCGCGCTACCGTGAAGGCGTCTTCATCGCTTTCCACGGATCGTGGAATCGGGCGCCATATCCACAAGGGGGCTACAACGTGGTTTTTCAGCCGCTCGCCGGGGACCGCGCATCAGGCCAATGTGAAATATTTGCGGATGGTTTCGCGGGAGCGGTAAAGTCGCCCGCCAGAGCTGAACATCGTCCCAGTGGCTTGGCGGTGGGACCGGACGGTTCGCTGTACGTTTCCGACGATGTGCGCGGAAGGATTTACCGGATTGTCTATCATGGCGGTACCGACGGCGGTGCCGCGAATGTCACGGCATGTCCGAGCGCAACCGCTCCGGCTGGCAATCCTGTTGAAGTGGCGGCGCAACCGCCAGAGGGTACGCATCCAGACGCCGGTGCGGCCGCCAACAGGCTTCCCGTTCCTGAAGGCGCGACACCAGAAATGGTTGCGCTCGGTGCGCGCATCTATCGCGGCCAAGTGGGCGGAGCGGCGTGTACCGGTTGCCACGGTGAGAGTGGTGAGGGCACACCTTTGGGGCCCGCTCTAACGGGCAAGAAATGGCTGTGGAGCGATGGCAGCTATGCCGGAATCGCGAAAACGATAACCGAAGGAGTGTCGCAACCAAAACAATATCGCAGTCCCATGCCGCCGATGGGTGGTGCGCAGCTTACGCCCGACCAGGTATCAGCGCTCGCATCGTATATGTGGGCCCTGAGCCATCGCGAGTCGTCCAATCGGAATTAATAAGCTTAGTTCTGATGAGCGCGCTTAGAGGTCATGAGCCCAGTGTTGCCGATCGGTGTTCCCGCCGAAATTGCGTCTACGTTCTTGACCAAGCACTTAGAACAGTTTGAACGTTAAGGTGCAGGAATCTTGGGTATTGAATGGGCACCTGACGCAGTGGAAGTTGCAGAAGTGCAGGAAGTGGCGTAGCATCACTATGCGGGGTGGAGCAGCCTGGTAGCTCGTCGGGCTCATAACCCGAAGGTCGTCAGTTCAAATCTGACCCCCGCAACCATTTCTAAGTCCTGTTTCAGGAAAGTCTTACGCAACGAGCGCCGGGCGAATCGGCACCTCCAATTTATAGCCCAATTCGCCCA
>JAUTWY010000495.1 GCA_030838305.1 Acidobacteriaceae bacterium | reverse complement strand
CTGACGGCGCGGCGGCGGCCTTGATCATGGAGCAAGGGCTGGCGCATCGATTAGGCTTACGTCCGCGGATGGCTTTTTCGCATTTCGCGACGGTCGGATACGACCCGATCCTGATGCTGACCGGGGTTATCCCTGCCACGGAAAAGCTTCTCGCACGGGCTGGTTTGTCGATTGAAGAGGTCGATCTGTTCGAAGTGAACGAGGCTTTCGCGTCGATTCCTCTGGCCTGGCAGAAGCATTTTGGCGTTCCCTCCGAACGCCTCAACATCTTCGGCGGCGCCATCGCTATTGGGCACCCCGTGGGTGCCTCGGGCGGGCGCCTGCTGGCCAACCTGATCGCGGGATTGGAAGCAGACCGCGGACGATATGGGGTGCTGACAATGTGCGAATCGGGTGGAATGGCGAACGCCACGCTGATCGAACGCCTTTGATGGCCCAACTTCCTGAAATGGCCGTGAATCTGCGTGAACTGGGGGGCATCGCAACCGCCGACGGCAGAAGAATTCGCCGAGGGATCATCTATCGCTCGGGCGACCTCTCCGATTTGACCGAAGCGTGCAGCAACCGAATGGCCGAACTCGGGATCGTCGCCCGGATCGACTTTCGCAGCATAGCGGAGCGAAAGTTGCGCCCCTACAATTGGCATGCGCCCGGAGCCATTCAGGTTTGGGAGAATCCGTCGAATCGACACGATGCCGCGGTCCGGGACCTCTTGGAGCAAGCGGAAAAGGGAACCGACGCGGCACACGCCGCCATGCACGCGGTTTATCGCGAGTTGCCGATCATTCTGGCGTCCTCCTACGCCGTCCTGTTCAATTGGCTCTCGGACGGACGGTTGCCAATCCTGTATTCCTGCACCGCGGGAAAGGACCGGACAGGGGTAGCGACGGCCTTGATTCTCTGGGCTCTCGGCGTCGAGAAAAAAACGATCACGGAAGAGTACGAGCTATCGAATAGTCATTTTGATCAAATTAAAAAAATAGCGATGAGATCATATAATTTCAATGACAACGCTTCCGTGCAGACCATTTTGGCGTCGGACAGACTATACATCGAACAAATGATGAATCATGTTGAAAATCAGTTTATATCAATAGAGGGATATCTGAAGAGGGTGCTAAATTTCGATGCCCATTCTTTAAAACGGATGCGTGACCAGACGCTGGAGTGATCCAGTGCCGCATGGCGGGCGGCTTCGGCCCCGCGAACCTACTGATATGAGCGCCTATAGGTACTGGGAGCAACGCCAAACTGAAGTTTGAACACTCGGCTAAACTGCGCAGAGTCACTAAATCCCCAGCGCATGGCAACTTCCGTAAGCGTCGAGCGATCTTTCATTACTTTAAGATCTTGGCTTGAGCGCATCAGTCGGCGGTGACGCACCCATTTCGCCACCGTTAGATCGTGTCCAGCGAATAGCATATGAAGGTAACGCACTGAAATGCCATGCGATGCTGCAATTCGCGCCGGGGTTAGCTCGGGATCTCTAAGCCTCTTTTCGATAAAATCCAGAATCTGCTTAAGCTGCACGCCAGACATCAAACTTGGACCACGACTCAGGTTCATCCTGAGCGCGCTCGCCAACATATCCACCGTCATATCCATGATTGCGGGGCCGTTGTCTTCCTCGATATTCGAAAACTCGGTGACCAAGGTTTGCAGGTAACCAGCGACGAGTGAACCTGCCGCGCCACGCACAGCCGTTCCGACGTAGTCTCTGGCTCTGGGCAAAGCAACATCGAGCGTATCCTGAGGGATCAAGAGCGTCAGTTTGTGGAGCGGTTCGACTACGTTGAAACCGATGTGCCGAGTACTGTCCCAGAGCAGCATGTCACGCGGCAACATCAAAAACTCGTGACTACCATCCCGTACGATCTCTTTACCACTCATTAGGAACAGCACGCCGAAATAGGCTTGCCCACCCTTTGAAATTTGCTCCGAACCGCGATGTCCCGCGCAGGGGTCGCAATGGCAATCAACTATTTGAATGCCGCTCAAGGAGCGCTGCCGGATCCTTGCATTGAAATCATGACTACCGGGTGTGGATAAGCTGAAATCCAGATGCGACTCGTTGAGCGCAGACGCCCAGGCGTCGAAACGATCGCGCCTGGCCAACGAAGATGTTGTCCAATTAATCGTTGTCATGCTCCACCCATTCCCACTTGATGGCTAGAGGCCTAGCGCATTGATTGCATCATCGCACAGATAGTCTACTTCACTCTACAACAAGCGGCCGCTGCGCTGAATCGCAAGCGCGTGGGCGCTTATGCTGCCTAAACTTTATGCCGTGCAGCTTGCCTGGCTTGCCAGGGGCGTGCGAAAGGGAGTGAGTCCAACGACTGAGGTGGCACGAGATGGCAATCAAGAATCGCCAATGGATTCTGGCTCGAAGGCCAGTTGGAGAGATTCGGGATGGGGACTTGCTGCTGAAAACCACATCGCTTCCCGTTGTGGGACCAGGCGAGTTGCTTGTGCGCACACACTATCTATCGCTTGATCCGACGAACCGGGTCTGGATGAGCGACATCGATCAATACATGGAGCCAGTCATGCTCGATGCACCGATGCGCGGCATCGTTAGCGGCGAAGTGGTCGGTAGTGGCGTGCCCACCTTCAAGCCCGGTGATACTGTGATGGGCCTAGGCAGCTGGAGTGACTACTGTCATGGTCCAGCCGGTAATTTCTCGCCGATGCCGGCCTACCCGGGATTGTCGCCGAAGGATATCTTTGGGCAACTCTGCGTCGTTGCACCGACTGCATACTTTGGCCTCGTGGACATTGGTGCGCCAAAGGTAGGCGAAACACTTGTGGTTTCCTGTGCCGCCGGTGCTGTGGGCAGCATCGTCGGGCAACTCGGCAAGGCGCTCGGCTGTCGCGTGGTTGGAATCGCCGGGGGACGCGAAAAATGCCGATGGATCGTCGACGAACTGGGCTTCGACATCGCGCTCGACTATAAGGCCGGCGGTCTTGAAGCCGCCTTGAGGCAAGCGTGTCCCCAAGGTGTTGACATCTACTTTGACAACGTGGGCGGCGAGACGCTCAACACGGTCATGGGTCTGACCAATCTGTATGGTCGGATCATCGAGTGCGGTTTGATTTCCACGTACAACGCCGACTGTAAGGTCGCCGGACCCTCAAACTACGCCCGCATCGTCATGAAGCGCCTCAAGGTGCAAGGCTTCATCGTCCTCGACCATGCCGCGCGCTA
>JAUTWY010000486.1 GCA_030838305.1 Acidobacteriaceae bacterium | reverse complement strand
CGGCGCCGTCTGAGGGAAGTTTGGAAAAGAATTCGGCGCACAACCAAAAGGATTTGCAGCGGTCGCGAGGGGAAGCGATGCGGGGGCTGTGGGCGGAGTAAAACAGTTGAGGTTCAGGTAACTGTTCGGGGGTTTGGCGCCGCTGATCGGGTTGCAGCCCGGCAGAAGGTTGGCGAAGTCCATGGAGAAATCGCCATTGAAGCCGGTGCCCAGCGGATCGTTGCCGTCCCCGACTGTGGCTGTGAAGGGCGCGCCAGTGGTGGCGGTCACAATGGTTCCGACCTCCCATCCACCCAGGACCCCAGATACGAGTGCGGAGGACTCTTTGGGGCTGGGTATTTCCCACATGAGGGTCCCGGAGAAAACCTGCCGGATGTCGAAATCGCACGCGCCGACACGGGCAGACTTGATCAACATAAGAGGTACGGCGATCGAGTTCAGGAACGTATCGCCGGTCACCGGCGCCGAGCTTGTATCACGGCAATTGCCATAGGTGTAGGAAGCCTGTCCCTGCACACCCTGGGCGAGCCGGTGTTTCACCTGCGATTGAAACCCGTTGTAAGTGGATTCTCCATCGAATTTCACCGGACGAATGCCGGCACCGCCTCCCCAGTTGGAATCGATTCGGGTTCCGGTCGTGTTGTTCGCACAGGTATCGGGCAGGGTGAGGCCAGTAGGGTCGCAGGGAAACACAACTCCGACTCCGCTGACAATCGCGGGCTGAACCAGATTAATGTCGTCCGCTGCGGCGGAGAGATGAAGCGACCGCGAACCCACATAGCCAGCCAGTACAGTCCAGTTTCTGGGCAATTCGCGCTCGATGTTGAAGTTCCAGTTCATCACGTAGGAGCGGTGCGGGTTGCTATCGATGTAACGATTTCTGATCTTCAGTGGATTGAAGCTGACGTTAGGGTCGGGACCGCCGGTTCCCAGAGTCGCGTTGGCATCGGCCCCGATGATCTGGAACGGGGCTGTGGCCGCAGTGTTTAAGCCGAATACATAAGGCAGCGGCAAAACGTCAAACATGCCGAAGCCGGCACGCAGGGCGGTTTTATCATCGTGAAAGGGATCCCATTCCAGCCCAATGCGCGGTTCGAAATTTTTTGTTGTGGGGTTCGAAAGAATAGGGCTATCGACGCCAACTGGCCCGCAGGCGGTGGGGCTGGCGGTGCAATTCGCAAGCGTCGTAATTTCCTGGAATCCAGCAGCGTTCACGGTGTAACCAGCGACGGTGTAGCCCGGGACCTTGTTGGCATCCTTCGGCCGGGTTGTCATTTCGTAGCGTAGGCCGAGGTTTACAGTGAGGTTTGATCGCACTTTCCAGTCATCCTGCAGGTACAGCGCAAACAGGCTCTGGCGAAAGCCGACCTCGTGCGAACCGCCGGGCGCCAACGCATTCAGTTTGTCAGGCGTGTTGCTTAAGAACGCAGCCAGGCTGCCGTAAGTCGACATGCGGCCGTTAGGGCTGAGTTGTTCCAGCACATTGTATTGCATGCGCTCGAACGCTCCTCCGAACTTGATGGAGTGAGTGCCGTGGGTGAGGAACGCATCGTCGTTGACCTGAAGCGAATTCCACGCGTGAGTAAAGCGGTTGAATCCTCCAAGTCCAAAGGCAGTGGTCAGCCCGGGAACAGGAATCTGGGGAGTCGCTTTTGCACCGGGAGCGATTGCCAGGGTCGTATCGGTGGCGGCCGCATCGCCGGAAACCGGATCGTTGATCTTCCCGAGAACCCGGGTTAGACCTGCGCGGAATGTGTTCACCAGTGCGGGCCCCATGATATGAGTCTCTTCGAAGGTGCCCGTCTGTCTGCGGGAGAAGACCTCGTGTACGGTGTTTCCCAGAGGATCGGCCTGGGACTGCGGACCGGAGTCGAACGTATAACTGCCAGCGAGCGAATCCTTGGAGGAGAGGCTGTGGTCCAACCGGGTAATGAAGTAATTCTCCGTCGCAATGTTTCTTACATTGACGTTGAAGGTCTGAATACCATTCCCGTCGGGAGCGGAAGCCGGTGCGACGGGCCACAGCGCTAGGTAAGGCTGAATGGCGGCGACGGCCGAGGCTCGTGAGGCCGCATCTGGAACCTTAATCGTTCCCGAGGAGGACTGATTTTGTCGAAGTCCTTCATAGTTCGCGAAGATGAAAGTTTTATCTTTGATGATAGGTCCGCCGGCGGATCCACCAAACTGAACGCGGCGAAACGGAGGAAGCGTGGATCCATCAAAAAAGTTGCGCGCGTCAAATACTTTATCGCGATCAAAAAAGAATCCGGTTCCATGAAAGGTGTTGCTGCCCGACCTGGTGATTGCGTTGATCACCGCACCGGAAGTGCGGCCGTATTCCGCGGTGTAGCCGGTAGTGATGACTGAGAACTCCTGCACTGCATCCACGCCGAGATTCAGTCCGGTGGACCCCCCGGGTGCGGCGTTCGAATAGTCGTTAATCGAAATGCCATTCAGCCGATAGGCGTTCTCGTTGGGTCGGTGTCCTGAGTCCGCCAACTGGTTGCCAAAACCACGATTCCCCTTGTTGGCGTTAAAGGAGGTCGTCGCCTGGTTGGGAACGCTGACTACACCCGGCTCGAGCGTAGCGAGACTGGTCCAATCGCGGCCGTTCAGGGGCAACTCGCGCACGGTTCTGGAATCCACGGTCGACGTGATTGCCGTAGTCGTGGTCTGCACATCGGCCGGGGCGTCCCTTACTTCGACGACCTCGCTGGTTTGCCCTGGTCTGAGACTCAGGTTTAGGGATTGTTGTGCCCCCACCGTCAATGTCAGTCCAGTTTGCAACGTCTTGCCAAAACCTTTGGCGGAGACGCTGACTTCGTACAACCCCGGTAGCAAGTTGGGGGCGGAGTAAAGTCCGTCGGAGTTGGTGGTTACCTGGCGGATCTCCTGGGTCCCCAGATTCTTGATGGCAACCGTAGCACCTACAATGACAGATCCCGAGGAATCCGTGATCTGCCCGGAGAGGGTTGCGCCCACTGCCTGGGCTTGGGCGAGATGAGGCGCAATCGTGTAGAGAACTAGGCATAGCACGGCCAACATCTGAACGAATTGTGCAGCGCTACCCTGCGTGCGGGTCGTCATAGATCCCTCGTTCTTCCGGGCATCCCGGCCCGGCTCAAATTCTGATGGAGAGCACCCGAGCAGTCGTGAGCGCCGGTCTCGGCGCTTGGCGACTGTGCGTTGGGCGAATCTGCCGAAAATTCCCCAAATTCGCAATCCACGATCCATCCAATGCAAAACATTTCTGTGTCTGCGAGCGTATCCTTGAAAAGAAACGGCTTAGCGTGTTATCTCTCTTTTGATCTTTGGTGGGACTGGGCTATACTCCATCGGGTTTGAATACAGAATGGGAACCTCTACTGCTTCGACGAGGATTATTCGCTTCGGCGTGTTCGAGGTGGATCTGATTGCCGCCGAACTCCGCAAGGGCGGACTGCGCGTCAAACTTCCCGAACAGCCCTTCCAGATTCTAACGGTGCTCTTGGAGAAACCCGGTGAGTTGGTCACCCGGGAGGAGCTGCGCAATCGCCTCTGGCAAAGCGATACGTTCGTCGATTTCGACCATGGAGTCAATAATGCAGTAATGCGACTACGAGAGGTGTTGGGGGACTCCTCGGATAGCCCGCATTTTATCGAGACCGTACCTCGCCGGGGTTATCGTTTCATTGGTCATGTTGACGAATCGCCTTGGTCGGCCCCAACCCCTCAGCAGCCAGAATCGCAGAAACAGGCAACCCCCGCGACGGAAGATCCGGCGACTGCGCCGGCGTTGTCGCCGTCAAGCATTCGACAAGCCGTCAAACGGCGCCGTACGTTGATTGTTGTCGGTGTTGTGGCGATCATGCTTTTTGTACTGGCTGGCGCATGGCGCTACCGTGCAACCCTGACCGGCGGAACAGGCGACGTCAGGCAGAGTACGTCTGTCGTTGTTCTTCCCTTGGAGAACCTTTCAGGTGACCAGGAGCAAGATTATTTTGCCGACGGGATGACGGATGACCTGATTGCGAACCTTGCCAAGATCAGGTCCCTGCGCGTCATATCCCGGTCGACTGCCATGGCTTACAAGCACACGCACAAGCCTTTGTCGGAAATAGCGCGCGAGCTCCATGTGGATGCTGTGGTCGAGGGCACAGTTTTGCGGGCGGGTGATCGGGTAAGAATCACGGCTGAGCTAGTGCAGGTCTCAACGGATCGCCACCTTTGGGCGGAGACGTACGAAAGCCAAATGGGAGACGTGCTCGCTCTTCAGAATCGCGTCTCCTCAGCGATCGTAAACGAGATTCGAGTCAATCTTTCTCCTCAGGATCGCGCCCGTCTGGCGCGCAACCCCGCGATCGCCCCGGAGGCCTACGAGAACTATCTGAAAGGGCGATTCTACTGGAATAGGAGAACCGACGAGAACCTGCACCGGGCGATCAGTTATTTTGAGAGCGCCACGAAACAGGATAACCAGTACGCTCTGGCGTACGCTGGTCTGTCTGATTGCTATGCCGTCATCGGCGCGTCCATCTTCGGAACCATGCCAACTGGCGAAGCTGCCCCTAAAGCGAGGCAGGCGGCACAGCGCGCGTTGGAAATCGATCCCACGTTGGCCGAAGCCGAGACCGCATTGGCTACTGTTAAGTTCAACTACGATTGGGACTGGGCCGGTGCCGAGGAAGGTTATCAGCGTGCAATTCAACTGAACCCGAATTACGCCACCGCTTATCAGCGCTATTCTCTGCTACTGACGGCCATGGGACGTTTCCCGGAGAGCTTCGGCCAAATCAATAAGGCACGGGAACTGGATCCGCTTTCATTCAGCATCAACTTCAGTCTTGGATGGCGTCTGTACCTGGCCCGCCAATACGATCGCGCTATTGTGCAACTCCGCAATACGCTAGAAATGGATCCGTCCTATGAACTGCCACACCTGATTTTGGGGCAAGCATATGAAGAGAAGGGAACCTTCGATCTAGCCATTTCAGAGTTGCGCAAAGCTGTCGACTTGTCACACGGAACTCCACTGATGCTTTCCGCGCTGGCTCACGCCTACGCTCGTTCGGGTCAAAGAACAGAAGCTCAACAGCTGCTCACTCAACTGGAGACGGCCAGCAAACAACAATACGTTTCACCGTATTACCCGGCGATCGTCTATGTTGGACTTGGAGAAAAGGAAAAAGCTCTGTCCTTATTAGAGACGGCTCTCACGGACCGGTCGAATGGGCTGATATTCATGGCGGTGGAACCCGAACTCGACCCGATTCGCTCCGATCCTCGATTCATTGCGCTCGAAAGAAAACTGAGACTTCCAAATTCGAAACCGCTTTCTCAATGACCATCCGTCCGCGGTGCCCAATGGCGCGAACAGACCAGCCAAGGGTTTGTCTACTTTCGGAAGAGCGAGTGGAGATATGGGATTAGCTTCGCAAGTCGATCCCGAATTTGCCTGGATCGCTTCGAATACTTGCTCTGGACCGCTGCCGCTTTAAGCCTTGCCTCTTCCTTTCAGCAGGCTCCTTATTCTTTCACTCTGCAGCTGCCGGAGAGATGTTTCGGAACTGTCTGCATTCGCTTGTCCGGTTGCGCCGTTCGCATATTGTCCGACTCGGAGTTAGCTAGTTAGTTATTTAACTAACTCATACCATAAACCCGATGCAACCCGTATTGTCAACCTGCATTCACGACGGATCAGGCGAATCGGCCGATGCGGATATTTGAGATGGCCAAGCACGAAGCATTTCCGGCCATTCTACGACCACGGGAGCGTAGCTACAGAAAAGCGAGTGAGTAAGTGCGGTGGAAGCCCCTTAGTTAGGGCTTTGCGGGCAGCGGCTGCCAGAGCTCAATCTTATTCCCATCCAGGTCATAGATCCAG
>JAUTWY010000433.1 GCA_030838305.1 Acidobacteriaceae bacterium | reverse complement strand
TCTGAATGGTCCCAATCGTCCAAGTAGATTATTTCGGAGAGAGATCAGATCGTCACTCTGCGGCATAGCTTGTTAAAGTGAGGGAAGAAATATTTCCTACAGCGCGTGGTCTTCGCTGAGGCCGACCAGTTTCTGGAATTCAGTGTTGTCGTGCAAGCAATCGAGATCGGAGTCCCTGGCCGCCCAGTTCAGGTTACCGTAACCGGCGGCGAGCGCCTTCTTCAGCGTCTCAAGCGCTTCTGCCTTTCTCGTCAGGACTCCATAGGTGCAGGCGGCATTGTATAAAGTGTTGCCGTCGTTGGGACGGAGCGCGACCGCTGTTTGCAGGTGCCGCATGCTTTCCTCTGCCTCCCCGCCATAGGCCAGGTTGGTGGCCAACAAGATTCGGGCCCGTACGTCTTCAGGGACCAATTCCAATTGTTTCCGCAGGACGACGTTCATGCGCTCCCGGATGCTTCCTGCTTCTTTTTTCCGCCCAAGGCGTTCGAGGCACACACTGAACGGTACGTACGTGTTGTAGTCGTCGCCGTTGGCTTCGAGAGCTTGCTCGGCGATCTTTGCAGCTTCCTCGTACTTGCCGCTCGACAGGAGTGCTCGTCCTAGGATATTCCAGGAACCGTCGCAATCGCCTTTACGCTCGATTGCCCGTCGCGCCATTAACTCGGATTCTTCATATCTCTTTTGTGCGTAGAACAGCCTGGCACGGGCCACCATGACCTCCGGCAGGTCCGGCGCCAGTGCCATAGCACGATCGCAGGCCGCGAGTCCCCTGGAAATCCACTCAGAACTCTGCTGGCGTATCTCGTAAATCAGACCGCACAAATGCGCAATTCCTGCATGGGCCAGCGCAAAATTCTTGTCCAGATGGATGGCCTGCTCGAACATCTGCAAGGCATAATCCATGTTTTCGCGCCGCGTGTAGCTGCGGCCGCGCAGATAGAAATCGTAGGCTTGTGTGTTTTCGGTGGGCTTGAGCCCGATAGTCTTTTCTTCCTGAGGCGTCAGCGTGATGCGTAGCGCTTGGGCGATGCTGCGCGCGATTTCGTCCTGGATGGCAAAGACATCCTCGAGTTGTCGATCGTAACGCTCAGCCCACACCGAATGCCGCGTCGCGCCTTCGACGAGCTGCGCGGTAATGCGTAGGCGATTTCCAGAGCGCCGAATGGTTCCTTCGAGCACGAAGGTGGCCCCAAGCTGCTGCCCTACCTGTGGCGCCGCGGTCGGTTTGTCGCGAAATGGCAGCATCTCTGACCGTGGAAAGATCTGCAGCTGGGTGATTTTTGAAAGCTCCGTGATGATGTCTTCGGTCATGCCGTCGCGGAAATACTCGTCCTCCTTGCCACCGCTCTGATTTTCGAAATAGAGAACGGCAACCGACTTCTTGGTCGGCGCTGCCACCGTTGTACGTGAGCTTGAAGAGTCGCCGCTTTCTGCAGTGAGACGGCGGTTCGAGTCAAGGTCCCGCTTGAGGCGTTTAAGGTCGGCGCGAAGCTCACCGGCGGTCTGGTAACGCAGGTCGGTATCTTTTTCCAACGCCTTGCCAAAAATATTTTCTAGCGCCAACGGCAATCGGGAATTCAACTTGGTAGCCGGCGCGGGCGTGGAATTCAGGATGCCATCGAAAATCAAAGCGGCCGTCGAGCCCCCAAAGGGAACCGTTCCCGTAGACATCTCATACAACACCACACCCAGCGAAAAGAGATCTGAGCGCGCGTCGAGCTCTTCACCCCGCGCCTGTTCCGGCGACATGTACGCGACAGTACCAACAGAGCTGCCGGGGTTGGTGAGATGACCCCCGTCTCCCATATGGGTTCGTGTTTGAAGCGACGATTCGCTTAGAGATTCTTCCATATGCTGCGGACGAGTTGCCAGTTTGGCAAGGCCGAAGTCCAATATCTTTGCCGGACCGCGATTGACCAAGAAAATGTTTGCGGGCTTGATGTCGCGGTGCACGATCCCCTTAGCGTGGGCAGCTTCGAGGCCGTCGGCAATCTGAATGCCAGCGTCGAGAAGTTCGGATAGGGCGATGGGCTTCCCGGAGATGCGATGCTTTAGCGTCTGCCCCTCCAAAAGCTCCATGGCGATAAAGGGACGGCCTTCGAATTCTCCAACATCATAAATCGTGCAGATGTTTGGATGGTTGAGAGAAGACGCAGCGCGCGCTTCGCGCCGGAATCGTTCGATCGCTTGCGTGTCTTGGGAAATGTCGTCGGGAAGGAATTTCAGCGCCACACTCCGGCCGAGCCGCGTGTCCTTCGCCTTATAGACAACGCCCATTCCGCCCCCGCCCAGTTTTTCCAGGACACTGTAGTGGGAGATGGTGCGACCAGGAATGGAGTAAGTATCCGTCATTAGCCATGGAGTCTAACCCAGCGTTTAGAAGCAAGCAAACACGCGAGAAAACTCTCCAAACCATCAATGGGAGGGGACTATGACACCCCGCAAATATCTTCGCGCGCAATCCGAATCCCGGGCGTCATGTACCCACCGCGCGGGAGCAAAACCCAGGCGGGTCCGAAACAATGTATCGTTTCATCGCAGCTGCCCGAGGGAGATGCACAAATCCGTCCGCGCACAGGTTCAAACCCCACGGTTACGTTTGCGATTCAGTTCAAAAAATGTTGGACCGCTGGGAGAGGCCCCGTAGCCGGCCTAACCAAGCCTGGCTATCGACTCACAAAACCGGATGTGATGCCGGTCATATTTTTTGGCACTCAAATCGCCGCCGCGCCGTTCTATCCGGGTTACAGCTTTTCCCAGGAGTCCGTGAGCATGCTCGGCACGCACTTCTCGGGGCACCCGTGGATGTTCAACTACAGTGTCTGCTTGCCGCTCCCGGCGGAAAATTAGATGCCGAATCCGGAACTGGTGCGTGACCAAGAAGGTCCCATTTGCCGCCAGGTTCCCCCCATAGCCGGTTCCAGGAGATAGATGTCGAAGACATGGTTACCAGATGGTTCTTATTTGCTTACAAGCCCGCATTCTGGCGTTTTTCGGCTAACGGGCCCGCACCGCTTGAGTTGCAGAAAGTAACGGAAAAATTAGCGCAAAAATTCGTCGCAACATCCAATTCATGAATATCTCCTAAGTGACGCGCAAAACAGGGATTTCTGCCACGAACTCCTGTGTATTGAATTGCACTGATCGAACTCGGTCACGAACTTCGAGAAGCCAACGCGCGAAGCGCTGTTCTGTTGTATGGAGACGATTGCACGCCACGTTTTGCGATCTCTGCGCCACCAAGGTATGCAAATATTTCAACAATACATCGCGGATT
>JAUTWY010000331.1 GCA_030838305.1 Acidobacteriaceae bacterium | reverse complement strand
ATTTGATTTGATCCCTGCGAAATAGTCCGCGGTTTAATTCACGTTTCGGAAAGCCGGCGAAGGCTGGGGCAACTCTGTCAGCGTCGCCGGGCTTTTGGGTGGCGCAGCGCTTCAGGGCTGCGATTCGGGCTGTCAAACTTGACGGCTTTAGCCGCTGCGGGACCTCGTCCATCTCAAATTTCCGGCCGGGCGAGCTGCAGGGATAATCGCGGTGGCAGTTGCATTCTCGATGTATTATGCCTCGCAGGAGGGTACCGTGCCGGACTCCTCAACCAACACCTTCGGACCACCGACGCCAGTCTTTCGCGTCAAAGACGTGGACGCCAGCATCGCCTACTACATGGACGCTCTGGGCTTCGAGCTGCGATGGCGCGCTGGGCCCGGGTTTGCCTGCGTCGCGCGCGACAAGTGCTCCATCTTCTTGACCGATGACAATCAGAGCCAGCCGCGAATGTGGATATGGATCGGCGGGGAGGATGTCCGCGCATTGCACAGTCAGTATGCGGCATCCGGCGCAAAGATCAGGAACCCGCCCGAGAATTTCGAGTGGGCGCTGGAGATGCAGATCGAAGACCTCGACGGCAACGTCCTGCGCATCGGATCCGAGCCGGAGAAGGATAAGCCGCTAGGCGTGTGGCGGGATGCCGACGGGATTCGTTGGAGGCATCTGGGTAATCAAAGGTATGAGCGCGTCGATTGAAGAAGCTCGCGATCCAGGACGATTACGGGGGTGTGTGTCAACAAAATCCCCAGTGGGATGGGCACGGGGTCGGTAGATCGCGGAATGTGCGTTGCCAATTCCCTGTCGTCTAGCTGTGGGAATGGCAAAAGGGGTTTTTTGGCTTGCCCGTGCTCAAACTTGTGAAGCGCACTCCGTCCCCACCGCATCTAAACCTTGACAACATTCCACTCAAGTCTTAGCATGGCCGTGTTGGCAATCATAGAGTCATTGATTACAAAGCACTTATAGTTACACAGAGGAAAATAGGAGACGATTATGGCCAAGATTATTGGAATTGACCTTGGAACCACCAATTCATGCGTGGCGGTGATGGAGGGCGGTGAGCCCAAAGTGATCCCCAATGAAGAAGGAGGGCGGACGACGCCTTCCGTGGTTGGCTTTACCAAGACTGGGGAGCGGTTGGTAGGGCAGGTCGCAAAGCGGCAGGCGATTACCAATCCGGAGAACACCGTGTTTTCGATCAAGCGGTTTATGGGACGCCGCTTCGACGAGGTTCAGGAAGAAATCAAGATGGTCCCTTATAAGGTGGTGAAGTCGGGCGACCATGTGGCGGTGCTGGCGCAGGGTAAGGAGCACACGCCTCCGCAGATTTCGGCGCTGATTTTGCAGAAGCTCAAGAAGGCCGCGGAAGATTATCTCGGCGAAAAGGTGAGCGAGGCGGTGATTACCGTGCCCGCCTACTTTAACGACGCGCAGCGGCAGGCCACGAAAGATGCCGGGCAGATTGCCGGGCTCGACGTGAAGCGCATCATCAACGAACCGACGGCAGCGGCGCTGGCCTACGGTCTCGACAAGACGAAAGACGAGATGATTGCCGTCTACGACTTCGGCGGCGGAACGTTCGACATTTCGATTCTGGAAGTCGGCGAAGGCGTGATCGAAGTAAAGGCCACCAACGGCGACACGCATCTGGGCGGCGACAATCTGGATCAGCGGATCGTCGATTGGCTGATCGATGAGTTCAAGAAAGATGAAGGGCTCGACCTGCGCGGCAAGGGCAACGAGATGGCTTTGCAGCGTCTGCGCGATGCGGCCGAGCGGGCCAAGATCGAGCTTTCCACCACCATGGAGACCGAGATCAACTTGCCGTTCATTACTGCCGATGCCAGCGGGCCGAAACATCTGGTGAAGAAGCTGACGCGGGCCAAGCTCGAAGGCATGGTCGAAGACATCATCCAGCGGTCGGTTGGGCCGTGCAAGCAGTGCATGAAAGACGCGGGCGTCGATGCCAGCAAGATTCAGGAAGTGGTGCTGGTCGGCGGACAGACGCGTATGCCGCGCATTCAGGCGCTGGTGAAGGATCTGTTCGGCAAGGAAGGCCATAAGGGAGTGAATCCCGATGAAGTGGTGGCGATTGGAGCGGCGATTCAGGGCGGCGTGCTCGGCGGCGAAGTGAAAGATTTGCTGCTGCTGGATGTGACTCCGCTGACGCTGGCCATTGAAACGCTGGGCGGCGTGGCAACTCCGATGATTCCGCGCAACACGACGATTCCGACCCGCAAGACGGAAACGTTCTCGACCGCGGCGGACAACCAGACCTCGGTTGAGGTGCATGTGCTCCAGGGCGAGCGCCCGATGGCGGCGCAGAACCGGACTCTGGGCAAGTTCCACTTGACCGGGATTCCGACGGCTCCGCGCGGCGTGCCGCAGATCGAGGTAACTTTCGACATTGATGCCAACGGCATCCTGAACGTGACCGCGAAGGATACGGCCACGCAGAAGGATCAGAAGATTACGATTACGTCGTCTTCTGGATTGTCGAAGGAAGAAGTCGAGCGCATGGCGAAAGAAGCCGATGCGCACTCGGCTGAGGACAAAGCTCAGCGCGAGGCGATCGAGGCTAAGAATCAACTCGACAGCATGGTTTACAACGTCGAGAAGATGCTGCGGGAGTCGGGAGATAAGATCTCCGGCGCGGATCGTGGCGAGGTGGAGAACGCGGTAGCCGATGCCAAGAAGGCGCTGGAGTCGAATGACAAGGCGCAGATGGACAAGGCTCGCGAGAACCTGACCAAGGCTTCGCACAAGCTGGCTGAGGAAATGTACAAGGCAGCGCAGGCGACGCCAGGAGCGGGTGCTGCACCTGGCGGCGGGACTCCCTCAGACGGAGCTGGGGCTGGGTCAACCGGCAACGGCGGCGGTCAGAAGAAAGATGAAGGCGTGATTGACGCTGAGTACGTGGACGTGGAAGACAAGAAGTAAATGCGGCTGCTAGAGCTTCTAGTTGCTGGCTTCTAGGTTGAATTGGGTGGCGCGGGCAGTCTTGCCCGCGTCATCACGTTTGCGGGGCCAATCAGAAAGTGGAGGGTGTGAAAATGGATTTCCAGGTTCAGGAGCAAACTTATTTTTTGAGCCTTGCCGAGGACGACAAACAGTGGGAGGTTTTTGTCGCGACGCCAACCGGAGCCCGGCCGGTACCGGTTTATGTGGATGCTGCGAAGTTTGCGTCCTTGGTCGTGTTGCAGGAGGAGAAGCAGAGGATGCCGAACTGAGGCAGCAGAAAAGAACGACGGATCACTGATTCTTGCAAATGGCGACGACTACCAAAAAAGATTATTACGAGATCCTCGGCGTGAAGAAGTCTGCGTCGGCGGAGGAGATTCGCAAGGCGTTTCGCAAGCTGGCGCGCAAATACCATCCTGACGTTAATCCTGGTGACAAGTCGGCAGAGGAGAAGTTCAAGGCTCTCTCCGAGGCGAACGACGTTCTCAGCGATCCCAAGAAACGCAAGATCTACGATCAGCTCGGATTCTATTCCGACAACATCGATCCGGCGGCTGCCGAGGCCTATGCCCGCGGCGGGCCGACTGGGGCTGGCGGCTTCGGTGATGTTTCAGGCACTCGTCCGGGAGGGGGGCAAGGAGTCCCATTCGACTTTGGCGGGTTCGATTTCTCGGACTTGGTGGATAGCGCCGGCCGCAGCCGGCGAACCGGAGGTGGCGGTGGTTTTCGCGACATCTTCTCGGGAATTTTCGGAGGCGGACGGGGGGCGTCCACATCGGATGGCGGCGCCGAACCGGGCACTGACCTTGAATATCAGGTGAACGTGCCGTTCTGGACTGCGATTCGCGGCGGCGTGATGCGGCTCAACATTTCGCGGCAGGACGTTTGCGCGAACTGCCACGGGCAAGGGTACATCGAAGCGCCGGGCAAATGTCCGGACTGCAACGGCACCGGGCAAATCACGCAGACCGGCGGGCGGATGAAGTTCAATGTGGCTTGTCCGCGCTGTCAGGGTACCGGCAAGAATATTTCTGCTTGCCCGACTTGCCACGGCGAAGGCACGGTTAGCCGGACCGAGCCGATGGAAGTGCGCATCAAGGCGGGGACGCGTGATGGACAACGCATTCGTCTGGCGGGTAAAGGCAATGCTGGAGCTCATGGGGGGCCGGCTGGCGACTTGTACGTGATCATCCGGATCGACCCGCATCCAGTTTTCCGGCGCGACGGGGATGACATCTACCTTACTGTACCGGTCAGTGCCACGGAGGCCGCTCTGGGCGCGAAGATCGAAGTGCCGACCATCGATGGGCGAGCGCTGCTGAAGATTCCCCCGGGAACTCAGTCAGGGCAGAAGCTTCGCCTGCGCGAAAAGGGAGTGCCTTCTGCGACCAAAGACGGTGTTCGCGGAGATGAGATTGTTGAGATGACGGTGACCGTTCCTATGCCGCGCGACGAACGGACTAAGGAACTGCTGAGGGAGCTGGCCAAGTTGAACCCGGAAGATCCGCGCGAAGAGCTTTGGAAGAAAGTCTGACGTGCCAATCTTGATTTAACCCAGAATCGTTAACACAGAAGGTGTGTTTAAGACTTTGTACCTCACATCCCAGGAGAATGAAAGGGCCCAACAACGGGCCCCTTTTTCATTACTTCTTCCCGCTAGGGTCGTCAGCCGGATTTATATAATTGAACTTTACTGGCGACTGGCCGTGGATCTGGATGATGGTTTCCCCAGAAGCCGCGGCATAGTGATGCATGCTCGGGTCCAAGTAGGCGAAGCTGCCGGCGCCGAAACTCATCATCTTGCCCGCGTCAAATTTGTCTCCCATGCCAACTGTTAGGGCTCCGGATAGAACAGTGACGTTCTCGCGGTTGGGATGGGTATGAGGAGCGATTTTGTAGCCGTCGGGCATTTTGAGGCGAATGGTGAAATCGCCGGAAGAAGCCATCGGGTCGCCTTCCAGAACGGCGAGTTGTGCTCCACTCGGCAGGAAGGGCGGGGCGCGACC
>JAUTWY010000045.1 GCA_030838305.1 Acidobacteriaceae bacterium | reverse complement strand
CTCCCGCGGTGAGCTGTTTTCCCCAACTGCTCTGATGAGAGCAGTCTAACATTTCGGTCCCTGGGACTGCATGTGAGGCTTTCGTACGAGAGCCGAAATGTAAGAATTGACGCTGATCAGCGGAACTTTGTCCAGAAACGGGGTTCGCGGAGATCAGAGCCCACCGCACTTCACTGACACCGCATTTCCTCGAACCGGACTTCTGAGGAACTAAAGGCACTTGTCCGGTTTCGGCTGCGTTAATCAGGCACTTGACTGCTTTGTCCATCGGCCAAAAATTCCGCAGTTTCGTTGACTCAAGTTGTCCCCGCAAACTAAGATGGCGCGCTATGGCGGAGTCTCTGCCACTCCCGGGCCAAACGATCTCGCACTATCGCATCCTGGAAAAACTCGGGAGTGGCGGGATGGGTGTCGTCTACAAAGCCGAGGATACGCGGCTGCGTCGCTTCGTGGCGCTCAAGTTCCTTCCCGCAGAAGTTGCCGGGGATCGGCAGACGCTGGCCAGATTTCAACGCGAAGCGCAAGCCGCTTCGGCCCTGAATCATCCTAATATTTGCACGATTCACGACGTCGGCGAGCAGAACCACCGCGCCTTCATCGCCATGGAGTTTCTGGAAGGAGAGACGCTCAAGCATGCGATTGATGGGCGGGCAATGGAACTCGACCAACTGCTGCCACTGGCCATCGAGGTCACCGACGCGCTGGATGCGGCACACGCCGAAGGCATCGTTCACCGCGATATCAAGCCGCAGAATATTTTCGTGACCAAGCGCGGGCGCGCCAAAATTCTCGATTTCGGCCTGGCCAAAGTCACTTCCGCCAAACCGGCGCTTTCCGACGCGGAAACCCGAGCCACCCTGGAAATCGATCCCAGCCAGCTCACGAGCCCCGGGAGCTTGCTTGGAACGGTTGCGTATATGTCGCCCGAGCAAGCCCGCGCCAAGGAACTCGACGCGCGCAGCGACTTATTTTCTTTCGGTGCGGTGTTGTACGAAATGTCCACGGGGACGGCGCCTTTTCGCGGCGAAAGTTCCGCAGTCATCTTCCACGAGATTCTGCAGGGAACCCCGACTGCTCCTTCACGGGTGAATGCCAATCTGTCTCCCGAGCTCGAGCGCATTATCGGCAAAGCGCTGGAAACAGATCGCGACTTTCGTTACCAAAGCGCGGCAGAAATGCGCTCGGACCTGCAACGGCTCAAACGCGGAAGCGAATCGCGGACCTCGTCAGCGACGAATATTCTGCCGAGTGTCGTTTCAACCGACGTGGCGGCCGTTACTCCATCCCGGCGATGGATTTGGATCGCCGTCCCAGTGCTCATTCTGACGGCAATGGGCGCTGCCTATTTCTTTTTGCGCAAGCCGGCGCCCAAACTTACAGACAAAGACACCATCGTCCTAGCCGAGTTCGCCAACTCCACCGGCGATTCAGTCTTCGACGGCACGCTGCGGCAGGGATTTTCAGCGCAACTGCAGCAATCGCCGTTTCTGAGCCTGATTTCGGACGAGCGCATTGCGCAGACGCTGACACTGATGGCCCAGCCCAAAGAGGCGCGGCTTACGCCGTCAATTGCGCGGGAGGTCTGTCAGCGCACCGCAAGTGCCGTCTCGATTCAAGGCTCCATCGGCAATCTGGGCAGCCAGTATGTTCTGGGTTTGAAGGCGGTAGACTGCCGCAACGGCGACGTTCTCGCGGAGGACCAAGAGTCCGCCACCAGCAAAGAGCAAGTTCTCAAAGCGCTCGGCGACGCCGCCACAAAGCTGCGCGGCAAGCTCGGAGAATCGCTGGCCTCCCTCCAGAAATACGACGCTCCACCGGAGAACGTCACCACTCCATCGCTCGAGGCGCTGCAGGCCTATACGCTCGGCGTTCACACCATTGACGTAGTGAATGATTACCCCGCCGGCATCCCGTTCTTCGAACGAGCCATCTCTCTGGATCCGAATTTCGCCATGGCTTACCAGCGGCTGGCGGAAAGTTACTATCCACAGGGTGAACTCGCCCGCGCGGCCGATTCCGCACGCAAGGCCTACGAACTGCGCGAGCGCACCACCTCGGGGGAGCGTCTTAGCATTACCTCTTATTACCAGTTCTTTGCCTTGGGAAATCTTGAGGCTGCTCGCACCGCGATCGAGTTGTGGGCGCAGACCTACCCGCGTGATGAGGATGCACAGGTAATGCTATGGCTCGTTTATCTCTCGCTGGGAGATTACGCGACCAGTCGCCGCGCGGCACAGGAGGCGTACCGGATAAACCCCGCCAGCGGAAACAATGTTGTGAGCCTGCTGTACACCGCCCAGTGGCTCAACCGCCTCGATCAAGCCAAGGCCACTCTACAAGAGGCGCGTGCCCACCATGTCGAATCGCCTTGGGTCCCATTGGTCGTTTACATGATGAATTTCCTGGAACACGACACGGCCGGAATGGATCATCAGGTCGCGCAGGCGCTCGGGAAACCGGGAATCGATGATCAAATACTATTCCTGCAATCGGAAACCGCTGCCTATGGCGGAGAGCTTGCCCAGAGCCGCGAACTGACGCGCCGCGCCGCTGATTCGGCGCAAAGAATCGGTGAAACTGAAACTGCGGCGGAATATGTGGCGCACGCTTCCATCCGCGAGGCATTGTTGGGCGACATGCCTGCGGCAAAGCAGGATGCGCAGGCCGCCGTCGCCCACGCAGGTGGAAGACAAGCCCAAGCGTTCGCGGCCATCGCCCTTGGGCTGGCCGGCGACTCCGCGCAGGCCGAGCGATTGGCGGGGGAACTGAGTAAAAATTTCGGGAACGATACAATCGTACATTCGGAATACTTGCCGATGATCGCCGCCGCAATGGCTCTTCACAGTGGTGGCGGCAAGCAGGCCATCGAGGCGCTGGCCGCGTCTGCCCCTTACGAATTGGGCCAGACCAACAGTACTTTCACCTTTGCTCTCTATCCGGTTTACTTGCGTGGGCAGGCCAACCTGGCCACGAAGCGAGGCGCCGCCGCCGCGGGTGAGTTTCAAAAGATTCTGGATCACGCAAGCCTGGTTGGGAATGCAGCGATTGGCGCGCTGGCACGTCTCGGACTTGGCCGCGCATACGCCTTGGTCGGCGACACCGCAAAATCAAAGAGCGCCTATCAGGATTTCTTCGCGTTGTGGAAGAACGCCGATCCTGACGTCCCTGTCCTGAAACAAGCCAAAGCAGAGTACGCGAATTTACAGTAGGAACGCCGCAACTTTAAATGCTGATTTGTCGGGAAACCGGACATGTGGTTTTTTACGGATTTCACTTGTACGGTTTCCGCGTTAATCAGGACCTTGCAATGAAAGGACCGCGCATCGAAGTTGGATGGCGTGGGATTCAAGAGTCATCAAGTTCAACGTTATTCGTAACGCAGCGCGATCATGGGATCTACCCGGGTGGCACGCCGAGCGGGGATGAGACTGGCGCAGAGGGCGACGGCGCCGAGAAAGACGCTGGCCGCCACGAGGGTTAAGGGATCCTGCGGACGGACGCCATAGAGAAAGACCGCAGCTCCACGCGTAGTGAGAAGAGTTAGCACCGCACCAACAACGATGCCGAGGAGGGCCAGAGTGAGTGTCTGGCCCAGGATGATGGTTACAATATTTTTACG
>JAUTWY010000261.1 GCA_030838305.1 Acidobacteriaceae bacterium | reverse complement strand
TCATCAACAGAGTGCGATGATAAGGAGTCAGAGCTGCGTCGATGAGTCGCGCGACTTCTTCCCGGCTGAGGATCGAAGGAAGGTGAAATCCTTTTTTGGGATAGGGCGTCTCCGCGATGCTCCAGGCTTTCTTGAGTGTCTTGACGTAGAAAAAACGCAGAGCTGCCAATCGTTGCGTAACCGTGCCCGGCGACAACTTGTGCTTCTTGAAGAGCTCGGCCTGATATTCACGAATGTGTTCCGGACCCAAACAATCTGGAGAGCGCTTGAATCGTCTTGAGAAATCTTCGACTGTGCGGATGTAACAGCGTGTGGTAGCCTCAGAATAATTACGACGCTCGAGTTCTTCGAGCATCATTTTGCGATGTCGGGTCATAGGGACCTCCTATGACCCGACATTATCCCGATCACATCAAAACCGTTCACCTACACGCACGCGAAGCGTCCGCCGCCGGACGGCTTCGTTCAAGTCCGCTTATGGGAACTTGCGACGGTCTGAGGCATTTCAGTGACTTGTAAATCGCGGAATCAGAAATTGACGACGACTCTATAACTGGGCGTGTTGCGTTCCCTGCCCTGCTGAGATATTACTAGGCGCATGAAAATCTCGAAATTCTGGTTGGCGACGGCCATCTTGCAGTTCGGGTGTGTCTGGGCTTTGGTCCTGGCACCGCCCCATCAGGTGCGAGCGCAAACCGTCGGCAAATCGGACGGCCCGAATTTGCCGCCGTCGGTGCCTGATGCGGGATGGCCGAGTTATGGGCATGATGCGGGCGGGACTCGCTACTCGCCTGCGGCACAAATTAATCGAGATAATGTGGCGCAGTTGAAGGTGGCTTGGACTTATCGGACTGGGGCGTTGGATGGAATCGACGACGATCTGAAGCGTAATGCGGCGTTTGAGGCTACGCCTATTCTGGTGGACGGGCGGCTGTATTTGTCGACTCCGTTTGATCATGTGATTGCGCTGGAGCCGGAAACGGGAAAGAAGGTTTGGGAGTATGACCCGAGGCTGAATACTCACGGATTTTCGGAGACGACCTCGCGGGGAGTTTCCGCGTGGAAGGATTCCTCGGGGAAGGCTGGGCAGCCGTGCCGGTTGCGGATATTTATTGGGACGCTGGATGCACGATTGATCGCTGTGGATGGGGAGACGGGTAAAGCTTGCGCGGATTTCGGCACGGGCGGGCAGGTCGACTTAACTAAAGATGTGAATTTGCGAGATGCGGGGCAATACCAGGTGACTTCCGCTCCAGCCATTGCTGGGGATCTGGTGATCACCGGATCTTCGATTGGCGATAACCGCGCGGTGGAGTTGGAGCGCGGGATCGTGCGCGCGTTTGATGTGCGCAGCGGGAAACAGCGCTGGTCGTGGGACCCGATTCCGTGGGCGTCGAAGAGTTCACCGCGGACTGGCGCGGGGAATGCGTGGTCGACACTTTCCGTGGATGCGGAGCACGATCTGGTTTTTATTCCTACGGGGAGCGCCAGCCCGGATTATTTCGGTGGTTTGCGGCGCGGAGACAATAAGTGGGCGAACTCGGTGGTGGCGTTGCATGCGTCGACTGGCGAATTTGTGTGGGGCTTTCAGGTGGTGCACCACGATTTGTGGGACTACGACGTAGCTTCGCAGCCGACGTTATTTTCATGGCGCGATGGGACTCCGGCGGTGGCGATTACCACCAAGATGGGGCGGGTGTTTGTGCTGAACCGATTGACTGCGGCGCCGCTGTCGCCGGTTGAGGAACGGCCGGTGCCGAAGAGCGATATTCCGGGCGAAGACGCTTCGCCTACGCAGCCAGCTTCGACGATCTCGATGGTGCCGGAAAAATTGAGTCCCGAGGATGCCTGGGGCAGGACTCCGGAAGAAAAGCAGGCGTGCGCGGACAAGATAAGAGCCGCGCGGTCTGAAGGGATTTTCACTCCGCCCAGTGTGAAGGGCTCGATTGTGTTTCCAGGAAGCGTGGGCGGGGTGAACTGGGGCAGCGCGGCTTACGATCCACAACGGCATTTATTGGTGATGGACACCAACCGGCTGGCGATTTTTGTGCGCCTGATCCCGCGGGAAAAGTACGATGGCGACATTCAAGCTTCCACAAGTAATGACCGGTCGCATGGTGAATGGGGCCGGCAAGCGGGAACGCCTTACGCGATGTTTCGCACGCCGCTGATTGGGCCGAGCGAGACTTTGACGTTGTGCAGTCCACCGCCATGGGGGACGGTGGCTGCGGTGGATTTGTTTACGGGGAAGAAAGCTTGGGATGTGCCGCTGGGGAGCTTTGTGCCGGGAATGAATACGGGCACGGTTACTTTGGGCGGGCCGATTTTGACTGCTGGCGGCGTTGTTTTCACGGCGGCTACGATGGACAACGCTATTCGGGGCTTCGATGCGGACAGTGGCAAAGAAATATGGAAGTACGAGTTGCCGGCTGGCGGGCAGGCTACGCCCATGACTTACACGGTGAATGGCAAACAATACTTGGTGATTGCCGCGGGGGGACACGGGAAGCTGGGAACGAAGCAAGGGGATTATGTGCTGGCGTTCACGCTGCCGTAAATCTTCTCCCAGATGATTAGCTGCTGCCTGATGAAGGTGGAAGAAATCAGAGTGCGCGACCGGCGGCTGCGCCGCTGGCCCAGGCCCATTGAAAATTGAAGCCGCCTAGATGGCCGGTGACGTCGACCACTTCTCCGATAAAAAATAGGCCCCGAACTTTGCGCGACTCCATTGTTTTGCTGGAGAGCTCGTCGGTGTCCACGCCGCCGAGGGTGACTTCAGCTTTGTGGAAGCCTTCGGTGGCTGCGGGAGCGATGGTCCACTGATGTAGCTTTTTTTCGAGGCGAGCCAAGTCTTCGTTGGTCCAGCGCGGCGGGAGGTGCGCATCGAGCCAGCGGGTTGCGAAACGATTCGGCAGCGCGAGTTGGAGTGCGGCGCGTGCGGTGACGGCGCTTCTTGTTGAGGATTCACGAAGTAAGG
>JAUTWY010000259.1 GCA_030838305.1 Acidobacteriaceae bacterium | reverse complement strand
CTGCAGACGATGGCCCAAATGGAGTTTACCCGCGACGTGGGATATCCCATGTCGCTGGCTTCTCTGAAGCGCCGCATTTCTTTATTGCAGGACTTCAGCAGACAGTCGGAAGAAAATGCCCGCATCGCAAAAGAAGAAATGTTCGGGCTGCAGAATTCTTACAAAGCGATCTCGGGATACGACTCCGGATTGCTGGATAAATCGATCATGAACGCAAAGGCCGCCGATGAGGCAAACCTGCGGGCCTTTTACAAAGCTGATGCGAAAAATACCGGCGCTCCCGACCCCTGGGACGAAATTGGCCAGGCCATGAAGTACCAACGTGAGATTTATTTGCAACTCACCTACATCGAGCGCCTCCGAGGATTCGCCTCGGGACTGCCGCAGATGGCTCGGGTGTTGGTGCGATCCGCGGAAGAAAAGACAAAGCCAAATGCGGACCGGCTGCGTGAATTTCGTGATTCCGCGCTGCCTTCGCTGGAGCAGCAATTGTTCTCGACCGCGCCGGTGTACAAGAGTCTCGACACCGTCCTATTGGCAGATTCCCTGGCCGAGATGCAGGTAGCTCTCGGGAAAGACAACCCAGATGTACAGAAAGTTCTGAATGGCAAGGCTCCGGCTGACGCGGCGAAGGACATCATTGCGGGCACGAAAATAGATGAGGTCGCGGTACGGAAACAATTGTATGAAGGCGGCGAAGCCGCGATCGCAGCCAGCAATGATCCTTTGATTGTGGCCATGAGGGCGGTTGAGCCCGATGCTCGCGCTCTCCGCAAGCAATATGACGACAAGGTTGACTCGGTGGTGCGCCGCGGCGGCACTCTCATCGCCAAAGCCCACTTCGCGCAAAGCGGCTTCAGCCAGCCACCGGATGCCACCTTCACTCTCCGCCTGAGCTACGGGGCGGTCAAAGGCTACAAAGAGAATGGGAAAGATATTCCGTATTTCACAACCATGGGCGGCGCCTTTGAACACGCCGCAGAGCGCAACAACCAACCTCCTTACAATCTCCCGCAAAGCTGGATGACTTCGAAATCAAAGCTGGACCTGAAGACCCCCCTGAACTTCGTTTCGACTGCCGACATCATTGGCGGCAATTCCGGATCGCCCACCGTCAACAAACAGGGCGAAGTGGTGGGTATCATTTTCGACGGCAACATCCAGTCTCTGCCATGGCAGTTCGCCTACAGCGACGCGCAGGGCCGCGCCGTGTCCGTCGATTCGCGCGGC
Source organism: Acidobacteriaceae bacterium (assembly GCA_030838305.1). Taxonomy (GTDB): domain Bacteria; phylum Acidobacteriota; class Terriglobia; order Terriglobales; family Acidobacteriaceae; genus Sulfotelmatobacter. Next base: position 9,023 of record JAUTWY010000259.1, on the reverse strand, counting down.
ATTCAGGAAGCACTGCGGAAGATCTACGGCGCTTCAGGCTTGGCGGACGAACTGCTGGGTGCAAAGGGAGAACCTGCGAAGACAGGAAAGTAGTAGGACTTACGTCGCCCAGAGATCGCACGGAATACTGCTCACGCCGGCCAAATACTGAGAGCCGTCTTGCTCAGAATCTGTTGTTGTATTTCTTCGGTGAGAGACAGTGCCCGGAATTCGTCCAGATTCTGCTTGATATCGGGCACGCCCGGGCCGGGCCAATCCGTGCCAAACAAGGTCTTGGAAGCAATTTCATCGAGACGGGGAAAATAGTTCAGCAACGTCTTAGGCGGGATTCCGCTGATGTCGAGGTACACGTTGGAGTGCCGGCGTACGAGGAAAAATGCCGTCTTCATCCATAGCGGACGGCCCCCATGCGCAAGCAGGATTTTGAGCTTTGGAAAGTCAACAGCAACATCGTCGACGTACATCGGATCCCCGTACTTGTTTCGCGCACCGGGAAAAATCGATGTCCCCGTGTGAAACATCACGGGCAGGCCGTTGGCTTCAGCCGCGCGGTAAATAATTTCCAGTTCCTTCATGCCATTCAAATAGTCGTTGGGAAACAAGAGTTGATGCGGAGGACGGATTTAGATCATGCGGATTCCCAGCCGCAGAATTTGTTCCATATCAGCCAGAACATTCGTAGTGTGCCGCGGATGCAGGCTGCCGCATGAGAGTAGCCGTTTCGGATCTTCCTTGACGTAGTCGGCGATGAATTGATTCACGCCGTTCGTGAAGCCAATCACTTCGGGCGCCACATAGTTGATGAGCACAGCGCGATCGACACCAGAGGCGTCCAGGTATTTCAGGAATTGCTTCGGCGATCGGCAGAATTCCACGATTTGCTCAAAGTTTGGCCTTCTCCGCTTTATGAGTTCGAGCGCATGAGGTTTAAACATCTCTAGCGGTTGGATATGAATATGGCAGTCGGTGATCATTCGTGGTCGCTCAATTGCTCCCCGCCGCCAGCACCGCCCGCTTGGTGAAGACTCGAATCATCTCGCGCCGGTATTCAGGCGTGAGCGCCGATGTCGTCAGAGGCTTCGCGGTACGGGCTGCCATTTCGCCGGCGGCTTCCGCTAGGGCCTCATCAACAGCCTTTCCAATCATCATTTCGCCGGCTGCCTTCACGAGCAGCGGAGCAGGGTTCACCGCCGTCATCGCAATGCGCGCATCAGCCACGTGCCCGTTCGACCGCTTCATCACGACCGCGACTCCCGCCAATGGATAATCGATGGAACCGCGAACCCGCAGCTTACGATAGACGCCGCGGTAGCCCGCCAACTCGGCCGGCAGAAACACGCGCGTGACCAGTTCGCCGGGCAACAGCTTCCGGTAATTCTCTCCGTCTCCCGTATAAAAATCTTGTACCGAAACGCGGCGCGCTCCCTTCGAACCGACGATTTCGATCTCCGCATTCAGACAGAGTAGCGCCGGCGGTGTGTCCCCAGAAAATGCAGCCCAGCATTTCGTGCCGCCGGGAGCAACGTGGCACAGGTCGCCGTCTTTTTTAATGCAGAATCCGCAGCCCTTGCGCCAGGTCAGCGATTGGTTGTACCAGAGACAACGCGTGTCGAGACAGATATTTCCCCCGATAGTCCCCATATTGCGCAGCACAGGCGAGGCAACGGTCCCCGCCGCTTCGGTGAGTACCGGGAAATGTTGACGAAGGTACGGCGACTTCTCAATCGCGCTGAGCGTTGTGAGCGCACCAATTTCAACCGCGCCGCTGGCTTGTGGCCGGATTCCACGCATTTCGGCGATGCTGCGCAAATCCAGCACATACTCAGGTTCAAACAGCTTTTGCCGCATCGACGGAATCAAATCGGTGCCGCCGGCCAGAACACGGACCTTGCCAGCATGCTCGGCAAGCCAGGCAATCGCCACATTGACAGTACGCGGACGCAGCAGGCGGAATTGTGGAAGGCTCAATCCGCGCCTCCCACCGACGCTGGTGCCTCGCGGCGCGCCGGGTCCAGTGCATGGCGATTTGGTCCTTTGTTCTTGAAACACAGCACACCGCCATGCTCGCGAAAACGCATGGGAGCGGTCGGGTCCACGCCCTCGGTTAGATTCAAAGCCTTGGCATTTCTCTTCGTCCGCAACGCTGCCAATACGCGCTCCGGCGTAAATGGAGACTCATGCAGGCGCACGCCAACCGCATCATAAATCGCATTCGAAATTGCCGGGATAGTCGCAGCGAGAGACCCCTCGCTGCATTCCTTGGCGCCAAATGGACCCTCGGGATCGATGCTCTCCACGATGATGGCTTCCACTTCGGGCGATTCCACCGACGAAGGACTGCGGTACTCTAGCATCCCCGCATTCATCAGCATGCCGTCTTTCCAGACCATTTCTTCGGTGAGCGCCTGTCCCATGCCCATCCACACGGAGCCGATGATCTGTCCTTCCACGGAAACTGGATTGAGCGCACGCCCGCAATCATGAGCGGCCCACACTTTGTGCACCGTCACTTCGCCCGTGTCTTCATCCACGCTCACCTCGGCTACCTGGGCGGAATATGAATACGCCGGGGAAGGCCCCACGCCGCCGCCTTTATGTTTGCCTCCACGGGCTTCCGGCGGAGGAGCGTAGGAACCAGTGCCAGTGAGCGCGCCATGAAAGTCGATCGCCGCAACTACGGCCTCTTCGAATGTCATCCACTCTTTCGGCCCTTCTTCTTTCCGCTTCTGCTGCAGAGATCCGCGCAGAATCTGTCCTTCCACGCGGCCGCTGACAGAAGTCCCGGTCTGCGTCACTTCCGCCTCTTCAGCTCGATCCCTCTTCACGGAAGGGACAACATTTCCCTTCTTCAAAACGAGGTCACCCCGAAACAAGATATCTTCCGCAGCACAACCCATCTTCTTCGCTGCCGCAGCCGCGATTCTCTTCTTTACGTCCTCCGCCGCGCGCAGCGTCGCGTTTCCCGCCATGAAGGTTACCCGGCTGGAATACGATCCAATATCGATCGGCGTCAGATCCGTGTCGGCGGCGATCACTCTCACTCGGGCCAGCGAGCATCCCAGCACTTCTGCGGCTACTTGCGCGGTCATCGTGTCCGATCCCTGACCGATTTCTGACGCACCCGTATAGACAACAACTCCTCCGTCTCGGTCTATCTTGATATTCACCGTCGAGTGCGGCATGTCAGAGCGGATAATCGAATTCGCGGCACCGCTCACATAGTGACTGCAAGCGATGCCCAGTCCACGCCCATTGGGCAGTTTGCCCTTGCGTTGTTTCCACCCCGAGCGCTCAACCGTTTTCTCAATGCACTCCGGCAGTCCGTAACTCTGAACGCGCAAACCGTTTACAGTGATGCAGGGCGGCTTCAGCAGATTGCGCCGCCGGATTTCGGCCGGATCCATTCCGATCTTCGCCGCGAGTTCGTCCAGTTGCGACTCAAAGGCGAAGCGCACATTGACCGTGCCATGGCCGCGCATGGCGCCGCAGGCAGGCTTGTTGGTAAGCACGCGGTAGCCGTCATACTGAATGTGGGGAATGTCATACAGCGCGCCCAGCAACGCTCCGGAATACAGAATCGTAACCACACCGTACGAACAGTACGCGCCTCCATCCTGCACTACGCGCGCCTTCACGGCCGTAATCCTGCCGTCCTTCTTCAGACCAGTCTTCAGATCGATGATGGTTCGCGGACGTCCGCGATGCGCCCAGAACACTTCTTCACGCGTATAGGTGATCTTCACCGGAGCTTGCGCTTTTCGGGCCGCCACTGCGGCGATGATCTCGAGCGGAATGACTTCGCTCTTACCCCCGAATCCGCCGCCTACCAGTGGCTTGATCACCCGGATCTGCGACATTGGCATCTCCAGCACCAGCGAAAGCTTGTGCTGCAAGTAGTAAGGCACTTGCGTCGAAGACCACACCGTTAGCCGTCCCATCTTGCCCGTGTGCGGATCGAGTTCAAACGAAGCCAGCGTGGAATGCGGCTCCATGGCGGCGTGGGTGACTTCATTCGCGATGAAGCGCGCTTCCGCGACGTGGTCCGCCTCGGCAAAGCCTTTGTCTGGGTCCCCGAAGACGTGGTGATAATCCTTTTCCAGATTCCCGGGCTTGTTGTCATGGATGAGATCGGTCTTTGCCTTCATCGACTCTTCTGGATCGAAGTAAGCCGGCAGGACTTCATACTCCACATCGATGAGCTCCAACGCATTCTCAGCAATGGATTCCGAAATGGCGACCACGCACGCGACGTTATCGCCGACATAACGCGCCTTATCGAGCGCGAGCGCATGCTCATCGTGGCCAACGGGAAGAATTCCGTACGGATTCGGCGCATCTCTCCCGACGACGATGGCAACGACGCCGTCGAGCGCCTCCGCGCGCTTAGCATCGATCGATTTAATCCGCGCATGCGGATACGGCGAATGCAGAATCTTTCCGATCAGCATACCGGGGACGCTGAGGTCGTCGGTATACTTGCCGCTGCCGGTCGTCTTCTCCGCTGCATCGACCATCGCAGTGGGCTTGCCGATGATGGAAAACTCAGTCATTTATTTCTTCGGTCGCCTCTACTTAGGACTTATCGCCCCCTGCTGTTCTGCGGCAATCGCCGACCTGATCGCCTCGTACATTTGGCTATAGCCGGTGCAGCGGCAAAGATTGCTGCTCAAGGCCATGCGGACTTCAGCGTCCGACGGATCAGGATTTTCCGCCAGCAGCGACTTCACCGTCATCATGAATCCCGGAGTGCAAAAGCCACACTGCGCTCCACCCCAATCGCCATATGCCTTTTGGATCGCAGCCAGACTGCCATGCTCGCTTACGCCTTCGATAGTCGTAATCTCCTGCCCCTGACAACTCGCCGCCAGAAGTGTGCAGGACATCATGGCCACACCATCGACGAGCACGGTGCACGCGCCGCAGGACGATTCATCACACCCGCGCTTCGAGCCGGTCAGTCGCAAATCCTGCCGCAGCACGTCCAGCAAGAGCGCGCTCGGTTCGATTGCAAGCTCGTAGGTCCGGCCGTTGACTTTAAGTTCGACGAGTTCTTTTTTCATTCTGAAGCTCTTAGTACACTGGCACAGTCCCATCCACATGCCGGGACCAGGCATCGATGCCGCCGCGCATCGACTGGGCCTTCTCGAATCCCTGTTGCCGCAACCATGCGGTCACGTTCATCGAGCGCACGCCGTGATGACAGACCACCACAATGTGAGCCTCCGGATCGAGTTCCTGATGCGCTCTTGACGGCACATCTCCCATCGGCACCAGCTTCGCTTTGTCCAAATGCGCCGTTTCAAATTCCCACGGCTCGCGGACATCGAGCAGAGTGAACTCTTCCCCCTGGTCAAGCTTCGTCTTCACTTCCTCGGGCGTGATCTCGTAATCCATCTCCTACTTCCCAACCCAAGTCGGCCTGCGCTTGTCCATGAAGGCCGCGATCCCTTCCTGCGCGTCCGAAGTCTTGATCAACTCTTCAAGGTAGATCTTCTCAGCCCGCGCCAGGCCTTTATCGAAGTGCATCGAGTCCCACGAATAGATCGCCTTCTTTGTTACTCCCAACCCCGCGGAACTTAACGTCAACAACTCCTCAACGGTATGGTCGACCACGCCCGCCAATTCTTCGTCGCTCACCGAGCGATTAGCCAGCCCAATCGCGGTGGCCTCGACGCCGGTAATCGTACGACCGGTCAGAATTAATTCCGAGGCCCGCTTCTGCCCAACCAGCGCAGCCAGAGCCGTGCACGCCACCGGCGGATAACAAGCAAGCTTGATCTCTGGGAATCCCCACTGCGCAGAGGCGGTGGTGTAAACCATGTCGCAAACCATGGCGACTTCCGCGCCCCCGCCGAGACAATGCCCGTGGACGGCAGCGATGGTGACCTTCTTGCTAGCCATCAGCAGGCGAATGACGGCGTGGAACTTGAGCAGCATCTCCTCGACTTTGTCCGGAGTGTGCGCTGCCACATCGACGCCGGCGGAAAAGGCTTTGCCGGCACCGCTCCACACAACCACGGAAATCTCTGAACACGCTTCTATCTCCTTCAGCGCTTGAGCTAGCTCTTCCATCATCGCAATATCGATAACGTTCAGAGGCGCATGGCGCAGGACAATCCGCGCCACAGGCGACGCTATATCGACAGAGAGCCGAGCGAGTTTGGATTCCACGGCGCTTGCCATCCGACCCTCCTACTGCGTCGCGCTACAGATTGATTGCCGACTTCCGGACTTCGCCGATACTTGCCAAGGGATCTCGCGCCCCGGTTTTCTCTGCTATCCATTTCTTCTCTGTACCGATTATCTCGAGCAGCAACTTTCTATCTGCTGCTCCCGGCATGTATTGCTTCAAATGCTCCTCGTAGGCACGATCGTCGACGGGTTCACCCGTCTGCGCATGAAACTTCTGTCCCGCCCAGCGACCGATTTCGCGATTAAACTTGATGTGTGGCGCATACAACTTCGGCTGGCCCGGCTTCAACGCTCCGTTGAAGCGCTCGATCAGGCCTGCAACTTCGTCGCGATACAAATTCCGGTTGTAATCGTTCAGGTCGTCAAGGTCCGGTGCATGCTCATTTTTGGGCTCATCGTAGCGTCCCTTCACACCCCATACGTAAGCCCAATGCGCCGACGACGAATGATCGGTGCCAAAGAGATCGTAAGAGCTGGAAATCCATTTGTTGAGATACTTCTGAATCAGCCAGCCTGGGATTACGCCCGCCTCAACGATGCGCCGCAGGCCGTCGTTGCCCGTACCCATGTGAAACGCTTCTTCACGCAGCATGTAAGACATTGACCGTCCCAGCGGAGCGAAGGCGGAATACTTCAGCATCTGCAACTGAAACTTTCCGTCGCGGTCGACAAAGTCCGTATAGGTGAAGAAGTCCATCCAATTATCGACATCCACATTGAAAGCGCCCAGTAATCGCTTGTTTTCAAAGGCCCGGCGCTCCAGCATTTTTTGCGCCTCGACCTTGCCAGAATAGCCAAAGTGATCCACCAGCAGGGCGCACATCTGCCACCCATGGCGCATCTCTTCGATCATGACGCGCGTGATGGCACGGCGATCCCAGTCGGTGGGTGCGTTTTCCAGAAGATTGCGCTGCTGCTCAACGCTCGCGAACTCGGTGTCGCCCTGGTAGACGATCATGTTCATCAAAGCGTCGCGCATTTGTTGCGTGGGAATCTGCCGCAAATTCTCCCACTTGCGCCGGCCTTTGTACGAGCCGAACTCGATCTCTTCCGTATCGATCGCGCCATAGAGCGTGTCGAAGTGAAAAGCCTCGATGTCTTTCGTATTGACGCCGATATCTTTGCGCCAGTCGTTGAACATGCCTTCCCAGTCACTGAAGGTCCCGATTTTCGCTACTTTGCCCGGCATAATTCCGCTCCTACGCCATATTCAGCCAAACCGTTTTCAACTCTGTGTAATGCTCAATTGCGTGCATGCCCAACTCGCGGCCGAAGCCTGAACTCTTGTAGCCGCCAAATGGGAGCGAAGCGTCCATCAACCCGTAGGTGTTAATCCACACTGTGCCAGCTTTGAGACGGCGCGAGACGCTGTGAGCTTTCTTGATGTCGCGCGTCCACACCGCTGCAGCCAGGCCGTAAGGATTGTCATTGGCTTGTTCAACAACTTCGTCGATATCGTCGAAGGTTAATACCGAGAGCACGGGACCGAAAATTTCTTCTCGCGCGATCTTCATGTCGTTCTTCACGTCGCCGAAGATTGTGGGCTCGATGAAAAAACCCTTGCCGCCATCCACACTGACCCGATTGCCGCCAGCGACAAGCTTGGCCCCGCCTTTTTTACCGGCCTCAATGTAACCGAGCACTGTCTGCATCTGTTCCTGGCTGACGATCGCGCCCAGCCTCGTCTTCGGATCAAGAGGGTCCGCCGGACGCATCTTGGCCGCGCGCGCCGCAAGCTTTTCGGTGAATTCGTCCTTCACTTTGCTTTCCAGAAACAGTCGTGAGCCCGCGTTACAGACCTCGCCCTTGCCGTAAAAGATGCCTGTGATCGCGCCCTTCACTGCATTGTCGATGTCGGAATCGGCGAAAACAATGTTCGGTGATTTGCCCCCGAGTTCCAGCGTTATGCGCTTCACGGTATCGGCCGCGCTTCTCATGATTTCCTGGCCGACAGCGGTTGACCCGGTAAATGCAATTTTGTCGATTCCCGGATGTTGAACCATCGCTTTGCCCACCGAACCCGGACCGGTCACAATATTGATAACGCCAGCCGGCACGCCCGCTTCGATCGCCAACTTTCCGAATCGCAATGTGGTCAGTGAAGTCTGGCTGGCCGGTTTCCAGACGATCGTGTTGCCACAGGCGAGCGCTGGGCCAACCTTCCACGAAGCCAGCAACAGAGGGAAGTTCCATGGGACGATCAGCCCAACCACTCCCACGGGCTCGCGAAGCGTATAGGTAAGAGCAGCCTCGAGCGTGTTGACCGTTTCGCCGTGAATCTTCGTGGCTAGGCCGGCGTAGTACCGCAGAACATCGATGACCATTGGCATATCGACGTAGCGCGATTCGAAGATCGGCTTGCCGTTGTCGAGGGTCTCCAGCTCGGAGAACTCGTCGATATTTTTCTCGAGCAGGTCGGCGACCTTCCAAATGAGCCGCCCGCGTTCGCTGGCCGACATCTTTCGCCATGGGCCGTTACGATCTTCGAGGGCGCGGCGCGCCGCCTCGACCGCGCGATCGACATCAGCGCTCGAAGCTTCGGCGATCTGTGTCAATACTTCGCCCGTAGCTGGATTGATGGTGTCGAATTTCTTCGCGCCATCGACCCATTTTCCATCGACCAGTAATTGCCCAGGTTCAACCTTCACTTTAGCTGCAAGCATCTATTTCGCCTTGAACACCGCTGGCCGTTTCTCCACATACGCGGCCAACCCTTCCTTCGCGTCCTCGCTCTGGAACAGTATCTGCTGGTTCTCGCGCTCCACCGCCAGCGCCGACTCCATGGGAATCTCCCAGCCGGTCTGCACCGCGCGCTTGATCCGTCCTACAGC
>JAUTWY010000258.1 GCA_030838305.1 Acidobacteriaceae bacterium | reverse complement strand
TGCCCACGCGAGCCAGGCAAAGAATCCGCTTAAATGAATCTTGCCGCTTTCCATGACGGCAAAGCCTTTGCCAACGACGGCCATATTGCCTTTGTTAAAATAACGGAAAGGTCGCGGCGCCGCCTTTCCAGACAGGCGTCTCGCAATGAGCCTTCCCGCGTAACGTCCTCCCTGCATCGCCACCTGGGCCACACCCGGCAGCGGCTTTCCATCCTGCTGAGCCGACGCGGTATCGCCGACCACAAGAATCTCCGGATGTCCGGGCACGGTGAGATCGGGCTGCACCTTGACGCGTCCTGCGCGATCGGTTTCCACACCCAGCCATTTGCCCGCCGGGGACGGAGCGACTCCAGCGGTCCAGATCACGGTCTTGCTGGCGATCCTTTCGCCGCCCACGATCACACCCTCGTCGTCAATTTTATCAACGCCGTGGCCCAAACGCACCTCAACACCTAAATCCTCCAGGTGTTTCCTGGCTGCTTCCGAAAGGTCTTCGCCGAATGTGCCGAGCACGCGATTGGCCATGTCCACCAGCACGATGCGAGCCGACTGCGGATCAATTCTTCTGAAGTCCGAGTCGAGCGTCGTCCGGACCAACAGGGCCAGCGCGGCGGCCATTTCCACTCCAGTGGGCCCAGCGCCTACTAGAACGAAGGTGAGGAGATCGGCGTGTCGGCTAGTGTCTTCCTCCGCCTCTGCCTGTTCGAACGCCTGAAGAACACGATTTCGAATGCCTACGGCGTCCGCCAGGCTCTTCAAGCCGGGGGCGAAGCGTTCGAATTCATCATGCCCGAAGTAACTGTGCCGCTGGCCAGTTGCGAGGATCAGATAGTCGTATGGGATCTGCACTTGCGAACGATCCGCCGAGTTGGCGAGAACGTAACGCTCTTCTTTGTTCACGCCGGTCACCTCCGCCATGATCACGGTCGTGTTGTCTTGCTTCCCCAGAATGCCCCGAATCGGAGCGCTGATTTGCCCGGGAGCAAGCACTGAGGTTGCCACCTGGTAAAGCAGCGGTTGAAAGACGTGATGATTGGTGCGGTCAATCAGAACGACTTCGGCTGGACTCCGGCCGAGAGCTTTGGCGGCCGCCAGGCCGCCAAAGCCTCCACCGACAATTACGATTCGTGGCAGATGCTCATTCATGTGTTTGCTCCAACCAGCGCCTGCTGTGTCGTTGGTTTGGGCTTGCCTGTTTTTGCGGCCGCCACCGAGTCCTTTGAGTCCACCCCCCTGAGCTTGAGCAGCCCGACAATGACCCGATTTTCGTCTTGAGCAATCTGATCCACCGAGCGCCCTGCTGCTTCGCGCGCCACTCCGTCAATGACGGTTTGCTTTAGCTCGGGCGTGATGTTTGGAGTCCCAAGGGCCTTCATCATGCCTTGTAACGGATCCATGAGGTGTTCCATGAAGTGCTTGATCCCGCCGGCGCCACCGCCCACATGCCATTGCAGGCTTTGGCCCATCACGCCCCAGCGAAGCCCCGGTCCATAGCAAACGGCCACATCAGTCTCTTCGACACTCAGCACGCCTTGCTCGATGAGGTAAAGCATTTCCCGGTAGAGCGCCGCTTGCAGCCGGTTGGCCACGTGCCCTGGAAGCTCCTTCTTCAAATGGATCGGTTTCTTGCCGATCGAGGCATAGAACGCCATCGCCTGTTCAATTGCTTCCGGCGATGTCCTGGTGCCTCCCACCACTTCCACCAAAGGAATGATGTGCGGAGGATTAAAGGGATGTCCAATGACGACACGCTCCGGGTGCTTGCACTTGGATTGAATCACGCTCGGCGTAATCCCGGACGAACTCGAGGCGAGCAGGGAATCAACCGGGGTCACCTCGTCCATGTCGGCGTACAGCTTCATCTTGAAGTCCGGACGCTCGGGTCCGTTTTCCTGAACCAGATCGGCCTGCGACAGCGCTTCCTTCATGTTGGTCGTGAAACTCAAGCGGTCGCGCGACGCGCCGGAGGACAGGCCGATGTTCGTCAGGTCCGGCCAGGCTTCATCCACATACTTGCGCAAGTTGGCTTCGGCGTTTGGCGCAGGATCGGTCGCGACGACGTCGAACCCGCGGGCGAGATACTGGGCCGCCCAGCTCGCGCCGATGACACCCGTGCCAACGATCGCGATGCGACGAATAGGTTTGTTGTATGACATAATTATTTCTCCTTTTTGGTTTGAATGGTTTGTTGATTTAGGGAATTTCTGCGTAGGCGATGCCGGTTAGATTTCCCTGCACGCCGAGCACGACCTTCCTGTCCGATCCGTCAAGCCTGGCCGTATAAACGTCGCCGGCCAGGTCGGTGATGAACATCCGGCCGCCCTTTAGATCGAGAGCGATTCCAATCCCCTCCATCAGGTGGGTGACCAGAATCTTCGGTGTGGCCTGGCCAGCTTTCGCATCGATGGACGCGCGGTTCACAGTATTGCCGCGCGGCGGATCGCCACGGTCCGTCCAATAGAGGACGCGATTTTCGAGATCGAGCTCCAGATCTATCGGTTCCGGCAAATTGGCGAAGAAGAGTTCGATATCGCTGCGGTTGGCCGGGGTCTCGCCTTTGGGAATTTCGATGTTCGCGCGAAAAATGTGGCCGCTGCCGCCTTTAGTAGGTCCCTTTTGCGTCCAATAGACTTTGCCGCGTTCGGGATCAACCGTGATCCCCACACACCATTTCGTTGCATCGGGTCCGGGACGCGGATCGCCTCCACTGGTATCCACGAGGGTTTCGATCTTTGAACCATCGAGATTGGAGCGCATGACGCGCATCCCCTCGCGATCGCACCAATACAACTTGCCGCTCTCCTTCTCGAGATGGAGCTGCTTTGGGGTGAAGGTCGCTCCCTTGGGAATGATTGCGGCGCGATTCTTTCCGTCCAGGTCCGCGCGTTCGATTGAGCCATCGTTCTGGACGGGATTGCCCATGTTGGTCCAGTAGATGTGGCAAGCTTCGGCATCCACCACGATTCCATCGGGGATTGGGCCGGCAGAAGTTACGATGACCTTTCTATCTGAGCCGTCGGGATTTACTGAAACAATGCGGCCACCGCTTGCGTCCAGAAAGAACAAGCGGGGGACCACGGCTTTGCGAAGTACCGGGCGCTTTGATTTGGGTGTTTGTGTTTCGATCATAGTTTCTTTCCTTGTGCTTTTATTTATTGGTCGTCTTTGCCGGCGAGACATAAGTCAGCCGGCTTAAATCGTCGTGCCGCGAGCGACGGGTATTTTGGAGAAATGGGCAGCAGCCCATCGATCGCGGCGAAAGATGCTTCAAAATCCAAGTCCAATCGGTAGCGCGCGAGATCCGCGACGGTAACCATGACGAGGCCGTGCTTCATGCAGAACCGAATGAGGTCGGGCACGCGCGCCATTGTCCCGTCGTCGTTGACGATCTCGCAGATCACTCCCGCGGGATACATTCCCGCGAGACTGGCAAGATCAACAGCCGCTTCCGTCTGCCCGCGGCGTTCGAGCACGCCGCCAGGGCGGGCGCGCAGTGGAAAAATATGTCCTGGCCGCCCGAGGTCTTCGGGCCGAGTGAGCGGATCAATCGCGGCTCTGATCGTTTCGGCGCGATCGTGCGCCGAAATGCCGGTAGTTACGCCCGGAGCTTTGACATCAATCGAGATCGTGAACGCCGTCCCGCCCAGGGAAGAATTTTCCGGGGTCATTGGAGGAAGTTCCAGCTCTTCGAGCCGTTCACCGGTCATCGCCAGGCAGATCAGTCCGCGTCCGTGAGTGGCCATGAAATTAATCGCTTCCGGAGTGATCATCTCCGCCGCCATTGTGAGATCGCCTTCGTTCTCGCGATCTTCATCGTCGATGACGACGACCATGCGCCCGGCTCTCAATTCATCCAGCGCCTCTTCTATGGTCGCAAATTCGAATGCATCGTCATTTTCGTAGCAGCCGACGTGAGGAGGCTCTACCTTCGAGACTTCAGATGGGGTCTGAGGAGTGGATAGGTTTAATGCATGGCCCAATCTTTCCTTTTTGGTGCGGAGGTAATCGATCGAGTGGGGAGTGGGCACCACTTCGCAGGGAACTCGGGCGATAACTTCGATCCCTGCGTTGGAAAGTGCCAGAGCCTTGTCCGGATTATTGGAAACCAGCCGAACCTGGCTGACACCA
>JAUTWY010000229.1 GCA_030838305.1 Acidobacteriaceae bacterium | reverse complement strand
TCTGTTGCCGTAACATCACACGCACCAGTCCAACTTCCGCAGCCACCAATTCCGCAGGCAGAAGCTTCGAATCGACCTTCAGTAGCGCCTGATAGCTTGTCTCGGCTTCCGCGAACTTGCCCGCCCGATAAAGCTGGTCGGCAGCCCTAAGTTCCGGTTTGATAGCTGGGGGCTTGGTGTCATCGCCAAATGCTATGGTGTGCAGCGACAGCATCAAAAGGACGGTGATATTGGCCGAGCGTAGGAAAGAGGACACCGGATGATGCACTCCGGGCAAGGGGAGGAGAGTAGCATGGTTTTCGGTCTTTTGCGCAGCCCTTTCCGCGTCCGTGCGTTCAGCCCTAAACCAAAAGCGTCTCGTCGTTGTGGAAGGTGACGCGCTCGATGACGCCGGAGCTGCTAAAGCAGTCGGGCCACTCCCCGAAAGCTAGTTTGTTCCGTTTCCGGAACACGGACAAATGCTGCTGTTGACGTGCCGAACCTCGAAGAGAATAATTGGCTCATACACTGGGTTCTTGGGTTCCTTTAGCATTGAAAGGGGGCCGATTCATGACACCCGTGACGGCGGCCAAGAAGCGCAGCAAGTTTGACCTCAAGATCTTCCTCTCGACCATCAACGGTGGCAGGACAATCGTGGCCGCTCCCAAAAAGCAGACAATCTTTACTCAGGGCGACTCGTCCGATTCCGTTTTCTACATACGGAGAGGGAAGATAAAGCTCACCGTTCTTGCAAAGAACGGGAAGGAAGCCACAATAGGCATTCTGAGTGAGGGCGATTTCTTCGGAGAAGGCTGCCTCGCAGCACAGCCTCTTCGCATGTGCACCGCGACCGCAATAACCGACTGCATGGTGATGCGAATCGATAAGAAATCCATCATGGAAGTGATCCACCGGGAACGGGCGTTCTCCGACATGTTCATTACTTACTTGCTGACGCGGAACATTCGATACGAAGAGGATTTGGTTGACCAACTTTTCAATTCCAGCGAGAAAAGGCTGGCTCGCATACTGTTATTGCTGGCCCATTTCGGCAAGGACGAAAAACCGGAAGTGGCGATTCCCAAAATCAGTCAGGAAACTCTGGCAGAGATGGTCGGTACAACTCGCGGGCGAGTAAATTTCTTCATGAACAGGTTCCGGAAGCTGGGCTTCGTGCGCTATAACGGTGAGCTTGAAGTCCACCCTTCGCTGCTCAACGTCGTGCTCCACGACTAAACTTCGCTCAAGAAGCTCAAGACATAGCTTTCCTCTTCCGTTCATACGCAGATGCGGATCATGCGGCTTCGGGCCTCCAGCTAGGTGTTCCAATCGCATTGGAATATTCAACAATCCCAGCCATGTGGCTTTTACATAATCGGAACTATTCCAGACTGTGCAAAACTATAAGTCGAGGCGACTACGCTGCTGCTTCGCTACGCTGGCCCCGTTCGCCCAACCGTTTGTGCACTCGTTCGATGATTGGCAGCAGTCGCTCCGGCAATTCACTCTTCATGACGTAATCATCCACCAACCATAAGATTCTCTCCGGCATCTCGCAGTAGGCCGAGAGCAGAATGATCGGCACGCTGGGAAATCTCCGCTTGAGATGGCAGGCCACGGCCTCCGCGTCCATGCCTTCCTGTTTGTACTCCAGTAGAACCGCAGCCACAGACGCTTCCTCCAACATCTTTATTGCATCGTAGCCGCTAGATGCGAGCTTGACGCTATAACCTTGCGATTCCAGAGTCGCCTTGCGAAGTTCCAAAGCTTGTGGAAGATCGTCGATACACAGCAGAGTGGGAGAGTTCATAGCTACATCCTCTTTCGAGTGCTCCGAGCAGTCGATGTCCAACACGCTGCGAGAACATAGTTACCGTACCACTGCGCTGGTCGAGCGCATCTACAATCGTCCGACGCTTCACTTCGTCCAAAACGACAAATTCTTTCTGGATGGCTTTCGTAGTTCTTAGAAAAGGTATCCATGGCTTGTCCGCCTAAGACATCTGGTTAAGTATCGGTGCCCGGTGCGTCGTCGATGAATGGCCACAAACAACCCAGGGGCCAGTGGAACGTGGCTTTGGTTCTGTAATCCGGGACCTGTAACTTCTTCTGCCCATCGTCGGGAAGCTTATCTAAACCGCGAGATGGCACTTCCATTATCATGTGCTCTCCTAAAATAGTTGACGCAGTATCTCCCTAAACTGCGCCATCAGAGGAAAACAGCGGACAACGGGGGGAGAGCCGCGTGAGTTCCTTTAGCATCTCACTCTTGGGATCAATCTACGGCCGTGGGATATCGGGGGCTTGTTCACTATTGCTCAGTGTTTGAAATAAGTGATCCCGATTTGGGAATCGGTTACAGAGGACGGGACTGCATCGATTGGCCACGCCTTAGGATTCAGGAGACGAGGAATCTCAGCCGTGACATCAGTCGAGGAGCCTCACTTAAACGTCTGCGCGTGTTCTGAAATGGCCCCTCCCCGATGCTAGTCATCATCGGGACTGAGCACTTTGGATCAGCGCAGCCTTGCTTTTCAACCGTATGCTCAATGTGGAGAAGATCGTCATGGCGAATCGACGTCCACTGGATAATCGAATATGAGGCGTATCAACAAACTGATACCCAAACTGCGCAAGTCTCCGCAAGCGCCTCTCTCATACGCTGGAGCACCTGCTGACGCAGATCGGGCTAAGAGTCCACCGCTCGACCAGCCTCCTGCTCCCGACTCGGAATTGAATCCCGGAGATCGCGTCATGGGTCTGGGCGACTTCGGAAAGCCGACAGGAGGATTCGGAACGGTTGTGAGAACGAACGAAGATGACGCGCTTGTCAAGTGGGACGACGATGGTCGTATGAGATTGCGTCAACCTTGGCTTAAGAAAGTCAGCAACAAGGTTCATCCCCTTCCCAAGCCAGTAAGCGCCTAGCTGTCCGCCGTTGTTTCGCGAAAGCGAATCGCTTCATCGCTAGAGCGGACCCATTGCAGCGATTCAGGACGCAGTGGGTTTGCTGGAGTCTCTGCATGGTGAGCAACGACTGAAGGAACCTGTTCAGCCTTCTGCCGACGACCGCGAGTGGAAGCGGTCGGCATTAGGTCGGTGCACACACACACACCAGTCCCCCACCTCCTATTTGGTGACAGTGACCGACTTCACCGAAATAGTATCCCCATTGGCTGTGCCCGTAACTTTGGCGTCTTCCCAAGCCAACTTGTTGAGTGTGTCCAACGCGGCTTGATCCTTCGTTTCAAGCGTATATACTTTGTCGCCGACCACTAACGCATAATTAGCGCCCTTCTGCACACAGGCGCGAACGCAAGCTGCGGGAGCAAGACTCCCCTCCGTGTGCTTCGCACCGCACATGGCATCGCTAACCTTTCCAGTAAAAGTCTGGGTGCCGCTCCCTGCGAGGACGTTCGGCACGACAGCCAATCCGGTGCTCAGCACCATCGTCGCCAACCAAACTTGCAACATATGCAAACGAGACATCAATCCTCCTCTTACTCTGATTCTTTGCGAATCTTCTTTCGAGCACGCTTTCGCGCCAAGGCTTGTTTAACTCGGCGCTTTGCGCCCGGTTTCAGGTAGAAGGAGTGGCGCTTCACTTCCTTAATGATGTCTTCCGTCTGAACCTTGCGCTTGAAGCGACGGAGAGCGTTGTCTATTGACTCGCCTTCTTGCAGCCGAACTTCTGCCAACCGTCATCACCCCCGACCCGTTCTAAATCCCATATACCGGAACCTAACTCTTTGTTGCCCGCTGCGGCGAGCCGATTGCATATGGCCGATGGGTAAAGAGAAATCGCAGATTTTCTCGTCATGAAGGCGGGGTATCGTCCAGAAGTGAGTTGCAGCAATTACACACTCTTCGCGAGCGCCCTCTGAGATTCATTTGCCTTCGCTGCTTCTGAGTGTTGCTTGATAACCGCCATGGTGCGTGCGGTGGAGTCTGTGCGCTTCCCGGATTTCGGGCGGCGGCGGCGTTTCGTGACCGAATGTTGGTTTGACATTGGCTGCTCCTGTTGCTGATTGAGCGGAAGAACCACCTTAATCTCGAAGCCGCCCGAAAGATGGTCACTTTTGCACAGGCCTCAGCCGCCGCGATCCACTTGCTACCACAAGGCGAAAAAGCCAGTTTCCGCCGTCTCTCACTACGATCCGGAGCAACTGAGCGCCCTCAGTGACTGCGGCGTGCATAAATCTACGATTTATAAGGTGGAGTCCACGGCATAGCAGGAGGAGCCTTACTGCTTAAATAGCGACCGCAAAGAATCGTCATCAATACGGCTCTTAGCCCCCAGCCAATGAATGAACTCTTTGGGGCTGATGTGCGTCGGCTTTTGAAC
This sequence comes from Acidobacteriaceae bacterium, assembly GCA_030838305.1. Lineage (GTDB taxonomy): Bacteria > Acidobacteriota > Terriglobia > Terriglobales > Acidobacteriaceae > Sulfotelmatobacter. The sequence goes on along the minus strand of JAUTWY010000229.1, from coordinate 1,587 downwards.
CGCTTTTTTCTCAAGGCCAGACTCAAGGTCTGCTTGTTTGCCCGTGTTGGAAATTACCTTCCATGTCTTCGTCTTCATTGTCTTCGCCTCTGTTGACGCATTGCCCCTGTCCCTCCTCAGACTTCTTGGTTGGTGGGTTTTGAAACAACGTGTAGGAAAACGGATTCGTGGAAAAACGCGAGGACTGCCCCCGGCTTAGGGACCGGGGGCGCTTCAATCCTTACACGGCTTTTTTTAGCGCTTGATCTTCGTCCTGAGAGTTGCTGTCCTGCGATGGATTCTTCTTGGAAATCTCCTGTGGAGCATTGCTCTGGTTCCGATTTCCCTGTGAAGGATCGGCCTTCGGGGTGTTGGATGATCCCTGCTTCGGTTCCTGCTGCTGTGGTTTGTTTTCAGCTTCGTTGGTCATATGGCTCCTTTGGTTTGTCAGTGTGATGCTATTCCTTACGGAACGGAACAACTGATCACAAGTGACCAGTCTTGAACCCAATTGACAAACGACGCTCGGAATATAACTCTTTCAGCCGTGATGAACAGCGCCCAAATTCATATCAATGCCGCCACTACCGACATGCGCTTTGTGTGGATCGGATTCGATGGTGATGATTGCTTTGATGACTTCCACATCGACGTGATCGGCGAGTCTGGCAGTCGGCAGTTCAGTTTCGGTCCCTGTGCCGTACATGGTCTCAGAAAGGTGAGTAGGTTCTCTCGGGATGATGGTCAGGAGTCAGTGAGCCTCCGATTCCGGCACCCTGACATCCGCTACTGCGATATTTTCCGCACTTACGGCGACTATCGCCTTGTCGTGCGTTTGGAGGGTAGCGGGCCTTCTGAACAACTCTGTGTGGGGAGCCATCTATCCAATTTGAGGACGAGTTTCTCACTGAGTACTGAGATGCCGCGCTTAGAGCAGCAAGCGATCCCACGTGCCGCCATACATAGTCACACGAACCATTTCTGCTTCTGCACGAGAATCTGGAGAAACGCGTGATTTACGCGGGTTTTAGCAGTTTGTCCGATTTGACAGTCGCAGTCGCCGTCGCTGTGGGAATGTGGAAACCCGTGTCCTTTGCGGGTTTCCAAGCTCCGAGGGCGGGCAGAGCCGTTGTGGCTGACGTTCCATCATTCCCCCCTCGGAGCGCCATTTCCACAGCGAGACCCCGGTTTATCGGCAATTCTCGTGAGAATGTTGCTTGGGCGGCCGGCGGAGCGGAAATAGGTGCCTTTGAGAAAGCCACGTAGAATGCACGTTTCTCCAGATTCTCGCTCAGAGCCCATTTTTCGTTGGGACTTTAGCACACTCAGGACAGCCAAAACGCCGAGACCAATAAAGCAACTTACAAATCACGATTGGAACGATAGTGCGAAACCCTGATGCTGCTTAGCTTGCTGCGGCTGAGAAAGAGAGCTGCAATCAAAGTCCGTATTCGTCGTCTTCTTCCTGATTTCGTGCCGGATCACTGTGGCGCCCAGAGTTACCCTGTTGGCGAACGGCGCTCCATGAATGATTTTCCTGTCCGCCTCCGCGTCCCCCACGCCCGCCCTGAGGCTGAAGGGTGCCGCTCATTTTGTCGCCGTTGATGC
>JAUTWY010000372.1 GCA_030838305.1 Acidobacteriaceae bacterium | reverse complement strand
TGCTTTCGTTTCTGCCCTTTTGCGGCCTTTGGATATGGCGGCGCAGATACGGGCGCGGAGTTCCGTCGCTCGGCGGAGTTGTGCTTTCATCCTGCGTATTCTTTTTTGTGCTGTCGCCTTGGGTGGTGCGGAACTATGAAGTCTTTGGGCGGTTTGTTTTTATTCGCGACGACTTCGGATTGCAGTTTCGCCTGGGCAACAACAAGCTGTCCGACGGCATGCTTTGGGCGACCTTGCAACCCAACCTCAACAAACTGGAGCTTGAGAAGTTTCAACGCATGGGGGAGATTGAATATGAAGCGGACTGCAGACGCCTGGCGCTCGCATGGATCCGTGAGCATCCAGGACGGTTCGCGGTAATCAGCATGAAACGATTTTTTTATTACTGGAACGGCGTGCCGCGGCCGGGCGACAGCCGGGCTCCCTGGGACTTCCGCAGTTCGCTATTCCTGGCGTCGTCGGTGCTGGCGATCTGGGGACTGGGGCGCGCGTTGCGGCAAAAACGGCCCGGGGCGTGGCTTTTCGCCGGCCTGATCGTGACTTATCCGACGGTGTATTACTTCGTGTTTCCGCACGCGCGTTACCGGCATCCCATCGAACCTGAATTGTTTATTCTGGCGGTGTTTCTACTTTCCGAAGTGCGGCGCCGCAAACCAGTGACTGAGGAGGTAATTGCTGATTGATGATTGTTGATTGCTATATAAGAAACTGACCGGTTTTGGGGTGCAATCATGAATCGGGAATCGACAATCAGCAATTCCCTATGACCATTTCTGTGGCCATCGTGGCGATGGATGAAGAGGCCAACATCGGCCGAACTCTGGCCAGCGTAAGTTGGGCCGATGAAATTGTGCTGGTCGATTCCGGCTCGAAGGATCGCACCTGCGAGATCGCGGGGAAATACGGAGCCCGGGTCATGGTTGAACCATGGCGCGGATACGTGGCGCAGAAGCAGTATGCGATCGAGCTGTGCAACAAGGATTGGGTGTTGTTACTGGATGCCGATGAGGAGGTGAGTCCGGGATTGGCCGAAGAGATTCTTGCCGCCATCGCCAGTCCGAATGCCGCGAGCGGCTACAAGCTGCCACGCAAGAATCTGTTTCTGGGGCGATGGATTCGTCATGGCGGCTTCTACCCAGATCCCAAGCTAAGACTGTTCCGGCGCGGGCAAGGATTTGTCACCGGACACGATCCGCATGACCGCTGCGAACTGCGGCCGGGAGTACCGCGCATCACGTTGCAATTCAAGAACGCGTTGGTGCACTACACGTATCCTACCCTCACTCTCTACCTCAGCCATATGAACCGCTATTCGTCGCTGGGCGCCGAGCTGGCGATCGCCAAAGGCCACCGCAGCTTCAGCTTGATCAACATTGTTCTGCGGCCGGTGGCGACGTTTGTCTACAACTATTTCTTCCGCCTCGGATTTCTTGACGGCCGAGAGGGTCTGTTGCTGCATCTCTATCATGCGGGCTACGTATCCTGGAAATATGCAAAGGCGTGGGAGTCGTCCCGAAAACAGTCGGAATGACGCGCAGTTCCTGACCGACCGGTCGTTCTGAACGCACATCGCGATCTTGCCCAACTCGTGCCCGGTTCCCTATCATCACAACAGAACACTGGGGTCATCATGCCGGAGAAGAAGCCGTCCAAGCCGCAAGTCGCGGAAAGTCCCATCAGCGACGTTTTTGAAGATCGCCGTCCCTCTGCCGCAGAAAAGAAATGGGCGGAGAGTACGCTTGCGCCTACGTTGGAGAAATCTCCCGAGCAGCCGATCGGCGCGCCTACCGGCGTGAATGTGAGCGAGCATGGGCAAGCGCGTTTCACGACGATTTCCGGTGTACCCGTGCGCCGCTTGTACACGCGGGCGGATCTGCCGGAGGACTGGGGCGAGGAAAAGTACCTGGGATACCCTGGGGCGCCTCCTTTCACCCGCGGCATTCACGCGACGGGATATCGCGGCAAGCTATACACCATGCGGCAGTTCTCGGGGTTCGCGTCGCCCGAGGAAACCAACCAGCGCTATAAGTATTTGCTGGAACACGGCGGGGGAGGCCTTTCTGTAGCATTCGACCTGCCGACGCTGATGGGCTACGACTCCGATCATCCGGCGAGCGAAGGCGAAGTAGGCAAGTGTGGGGTGGCGATTGATTCGCTCGAAGACATGGAAATACTTTTCGGCGGCATCGATCTCGAAAAAACGACAGTCTCGATGACGATCAATTCGCCCGCGTCGGTGCTATGGGCGATGTATCTGGTGGTGGCGGAGAAGCAAGGCGCGGACTGGAAGAAAATCTCCGGCACAATTCAGAACGACATTCTCAAGGAATACATCGCGCAGAAGGAATACATCTATCCCCCGGCGCCGTCGATGCGGCTGGTGATTGATACGTTTGAATTCGGATCAAAATTCGCGCCGCGCTTTAACACGATTTCCATCAGTGGATACCACATTCGCGAGGCCGGCTCGACGGCGCTGCAGGAACTGGCATTCACTTTGTACGATGGCATTGAATATGTGGAGTGGGCACAGCGGCGCGGACTCGATGTGGACGACTTCGGTCCGCGATTGAGCTTCTTCTTCAACGCGCACAACGACTTCTTCGAGGAGATCGCCAAGTATCGCGCGGCACGCAAAATTTGGGGCGGGGTGATGAAAGAGCGGTTTGGAGCGAAGAACCAGCGCACCTGGCTCATGCGTTTTCACACGCAGACGGCGGGCGTGTCTCTACCGGCCCAACAGCCGATGAACAACATTGCTCGAGTAGCGATTCAGGCGTTGGCCGCGGTGCTCGGGGGAACGCAATCGCTGCACTGCGACTCTTACGATGAGGCACTGGCGCTGCCCACGGAGGAAGCCGCTCGCATTGCACTCCGAACGCAGCAGATCATCGCTTACGAATCGGGAGTGACACAGACGGTCGATCCGCTGGGCGGATCCTATTTTCTGGAAAACCTGACACTTGAAATGGAGAAGGGGGCGTTCGACTACTTTGGCAAACTCGACGCAATGGGAGGCATGGTCAAGGCGATCGAACGCGGCTACCCGCAGAAAGAAATTGCGGAAGCGTCTTATCAATTCCAGCGCGCCGCTGAGGCGAAGGAGAAAATTGTTGTGGGCGTGAACGAGTTTGTGATCGAGGAGGAGTCTCCCCACATCCTCTACATCGACGAGACGGTAGCGCGCCAGCAGACGGCCAAGCTGAAGGCGTTGCGGGCGCGGCGATCGAATGACGAAGTACAGCGTGCCCTGAGCGCTCTGAAAAAAGCGGCGGCGCAAGAACCAAAAGCTCAATCGGACGGCGGCGTTGGTTCTGCCAATACGATGCCCTACATTGTGCATGCCGTGCGGGCGTATGCGACGGTGGGTGAGATTTGCGAGGCGCTGCGCGACGTTTATGGAACCTATACCGAGGTGAGTA
>JAUTWY010000210.1 GCA_030838305.1 Acidobacteriaceae bacterium | reverse complement strand
ATTTGCCAACTATTTGCCAACTTTACGATTGGCCGGACAGCACTACACTCAGGGCTTTAAGACCGTTCGGGTGAGGGCCAAACGGCTAGCATCGATTCGGCTATCTCGAGAACGCTGCCATCTCACGTCGAAGGACGTGCAAGGCAGTGCAAGAGACTGCAAGCTTGTGGAAGGAGCGGGAAGTCATTTTCAGTCAGTTTTGGGAGGCCGCGGGTTCGCGTCCCGCCGCTCCCGCCAATTCGAAACATGCCATCTCGACTGGCATGGCACCGCAGGAACGCTAACAATATAAAAATGATCGAGCGAAGATTGGATCTTGAGCTGAACGATTCTTCAGCCATTTTGTTGTCGCTCCTGAACTTCACAACGGCGTTTTCATTGCATTGGTTAGTTTCTCTTAGGATGTGGAGACTCACGCTCTTAGCAAGCCAATTATTCGCATTTTGCGTCAGCAGAAGTGCAATCGTATGAAGCTTCTCGCTCAAGGCTGGAGCGAGTCCACGTGCAAGCTCTACGATTTCGTGTTGACTGAGATCGGAGACAACGAAAGCGAAGTATTGCGCGGATTCAAATCCGGCTATTTCCATCCCGCTAAGGTGATCTTCGTAGATGCTGGCGGACTCGGCACTCGCAGCGACTTCAGGTATGCAGGATTATCCGAACTTAGGATTACCACGTTCCGATCTCAAAGCAGCCCCGGCTCTCACATCGCACTTCAGAAAGCCGAAAGGAGTAGGATTATAATGGCCTACATGGCTTTCAGCGGGCATGATTCCGAGCAACCGGTGAATCCTTCGGACGTCCACCTTGTCATCAACTCAGTGCCTGCGTTCATCCACACCGCCATGCCAGATGGCTACCTTGATTTCTTCAACGAAACTTCGCTGACATATATGGGACGGTCCTTGGAGGATGTGCAGGGCTGGAAATGGATATCCTCGATTCATCCTGATGACGTCGAGGGAATCGTTGCAAAATGGCGTGCGTCCCTGGCCAGCGGAGAACTTTTCCTGTATGAGGCGCGCGTCCAACGAGCCGATGGTGAGTATCGTTGGATGCTCCATCACAAGGTTCCACGACGCGATACAAACGGAATCATCATCAAGTGGTACGGATCGAGCATTGACATTGAAGATCGCAAACGTGCCGAGAAAAAAGTCAGAAATGAAGGCCTGATGATTAACACAATCCCGGTGTTGGCGTGGGCGTGCCGTCCTGATGGCGCTGCGTATTTTCTAAATCAACGATGGCTCGATTACACAGGATTTTCGTTAGAACAAGGTTGTGGCTGGGGTTGGAAATCGGCGCTTCATCCTGACGACGTCGAACATCTGTTAACGATGTGGCAGGGCCTTCTGGAATCCGGAGAGCCAGGTGAGGTCTCGGCGCGAATACGGAGATTTGATGGAGAGTATCGCTGGTTCATATTTCAGGCCCGCCCGGTGCGCGATAACCGCGGCAAGGTTGTCACGTGGTACGGCACTAATGCTGATATTGAGGATCGCAGGCGGGCGGAAGAGGAGCTTCGGCGAAGTGAAAGCCAAGGTTGCGAACCAGTTGCGACTTGTAGTTGACACGATCCCCACGCTTGCATGGGTCGTTCGTCGGGATGGTTCCGCTGAATTTTTCAATCGGCGCTGGTTGGATTATACCGGTCTTTCCAGGGAACAAGCGGTGGATTGGGGCTTCTTGGTTGCGATTCATCCAGATGACGTCCCGCGCATGCTGGCCAAATACAAGGAAGCCCTGAATTCCGGCCAGCCGTTCGAAATGGAGGGTCGCTTTCGGCGCTTCGACGGGGAGTTTCGATGGTTCTTGTTCCGCGGAAGCCCCTGGCATGACGAATCGGGAAAAGTCGTCAAGTGGTACGGAACGAATACTGATCTTGAAGATCGCAAACGCGCTGAGGAGGTGCTGCGAGCGAGCGAGCAGAACTTCCGCCTCATCGTCGATAGCATTCCCGGCCTCGTGAATGCGACGACTGCAAACGGTGAAGTCGAACTCGTCAGTCAACGGGTACTGGATTTTTTTGGCAAGACCTTTGAGGAAGTAAAAAAGGATTGGGTTTCGCTTGTGCATCCGGATGATCGCGAACGGACTTTAGCCCTGTGGGGGCACTCGTTGAAAACCGGAGAAGCCTTTGACTACGAGCATCGTGTCCGCCGGGCCGACGGCGTATACCGCTGGTTTCACTCGCGGGGAACCGCTCTACGCGACGCTGAAGGCAACATTATTCGATGGTACTTCCTTCTTACCGATATTGATGGGCGCAAGAAAGCAGAAGAGAACTTGCGTCGTAGCGAAGCCTATCTGCTCGAGGCCCAAAAGCTGAGCCAAACCGGCAGCTTTGGTTGGAATGCCGCCACAGGCGAAATGATTTGGTCGGAAGAAACCTTTCGGATCTTTGATTACGACCGGACCACAAATCCGACTTTGGAACTCATGCTCCGGCGGATTCATCCCGAAGATACTTGCGTTGTGAAAGAGGCCATCGAGCAAGCTGCACAGCATGGGAACGATTTTGATTTTGAACGCCGCTTACTGATGCCTGATGGCTCTGTCAAAAATGTGCACGTTGTGGCTCATGCGCAAAGAGGTGAATCGGGCAGAGTCAAGCATCTCCGGTCGATCGGCCATCCAGTCGTGAGCCAGTCAGGAGCAAGCGTGGAATTCCTCGGCACTGCAATGGATGTGACTGAACACTGGCAGGCCAGAACTGAATTGGAAAAGGCCTTCGAGGAGATTAAGCGCTTGAAAGATCGCCTTCAAGATGAAAACGTGGCGCTCCGGGAGCAAATCGATCAGGCCCTCATGTTCGAGGAAATTGTAGGCTCATCGCCGGCCTTGGAAGCTGTTCTTTCGAGTGTTGTGAAAGTCGCCCCGACAGATTCGACGGTCCTCCTCACAGGAGAAACCGGTACAGGAAAAGAGCTGATTGCGCGCGCCATCCACAAGAGGTCTGCCCGTTCTTCGCAGGCTTTCGTCGCTGTTAACTGTGCCGCGATCCCAGACTCCTTAATTGCCTCGGAGCTTTTCGGTCACGAAAAAGGAGCTTTCACCGGTGCTTTTCAGCGACGTCTCGGGCGTTTTGAGATTGCAGAGGGCGGCACGATTTTCCTCGATGAAGTGGGAGAGCTCCCCCCGGACGCGCAGGTTGCTCTCCTGCGCGTCCTGCAAGAGAGGGAATTTGAACGCGTGGGGGGCGGCCAGCCAATTCGAGCGGATGTGCGCGTGATCGCGGCAACGAATCGCGATCTGCGAGCAGGTCTGGCCGTTGACACATTTCGTAGAGATCTCTTTTATCGTCTCCATGTTTTCCCGATTCAGATTCCCCCTCTCCGTGAACGACGAGAAGATATTCCGACGCTAGTGGAATACTTCATCAGTCGGTACGCACGGAGAGCAGGTCGAGACATCAAGGGAATACAATCGAAATCGTTGGAACTCTTGAAGTCATACTCGTGGCCCGGGAACATCAGAGAACTTCAAAATGTGATTGAGCGAGCGGTTATTGTCCATGAAAAAGGAAGCTTGGTCGTTGAGGAGAGTTGGCTGTCCCCGGAATCTTCTCAGGCGGTCCGAGTAGCTCAACATCCTTTCCAGAGGCCTTTAGCCGATGAGAAAGCGTTAATTGAAGAGACCTTAGCCGAATGCGGAGGCAAAGTATCCGGTGCCACCGGCGCAGCTGCTAAACTGGGCCTTCCCCCATCGACCCTCGAAACCAAGATCCGCTCGCTGCGGATCAATAAGTACCGTTTTAAAGTGACCGAGAAGTAGCTCGCCAAGTCCGCGAAAACCCCGCGAATTCGCGCCATTTACAAAGCACCTTCACCAGTAGGCTCCGCATTTTCATTAACTTACAAAAGGACCAGCTATTGCAAGTGGAGCTAGGGTGGTCGAGGAGGGCCAATGCTCAAGATCGAGCGGACTTCGAATGGAAGAATTGTCCTCACTCTAAGCGGTCGAATCGAAATCGAAGACCTCTCCGAATTGCAGCGACTGCTTGATTTGGAATCAAGCGATCAGCAGATAGTACTGAATCTCAGAGATGTGACACTGGTAGACCGGGATGCGGTGAAGTTTCTAGTTGGCTGCCAGGCAAAAGGCATCCAGATCGAGAACTGCCCCTCATATGTTAACGAATGGATCGAGCAAGAAAGGGCCGGACTTCGACGGTCAAAGGTCAGCGAGAGACCGTCGACCAAACGCAACCAAGGATGACTGAGACCGATATGAACTTGAATGGCATCGCAGAACTCGACGACACCACGAGCCCAGCTGGTGACCCGCTTGAACCTTGTCTCAAAGCACAGACGGGCTTTGATGGGATCGTGGGAAAATGTGCTGATCTGCGACACGTACTACGTCTCGTGGACACCGTGGCGAGGGGCGGCGCGACAGTCTTGCTTCTGGGCGAAACCGGCACAGGAAAGGAACTCGTGGCGCGCGCAATTCACAACCGGAGGGTGGGCGATTGAGCTTTCTCGGCGAAGTCAGACTGGAAGAGGAATTCGGCCCCTTTGCCGCGTTTCAAGAGGCCCTCGGATTCGTCCCCAATCTCCTCTATGCGCAGACCTTATTACCTCGCGTCATCGAGGCCCAGGCGAAGCTTGAAAGTGCCGTGCGTTCACCGGGAGGAGCGATTTCGCGAGTACATAAGGAACGAATCCTTCTAAGCATTGCAGCTGATCGACACGACACGTATTGCGTGGCCCTGGAGAGTAAAGTCCTGTCTTTGCTTGGCATGTCGGAGGGTCAAATCGATGACCTCTTGAATGACTGCCATCGCGCAGACCTCCCGCTAGCTGACTTAGCCTTGCTGCAATTTTGTCTCAAATTAAGCCGCTACGCTCCCTCAATGTGCTCGGAAGACATCGAAGCGTTGCGGGCATGCGGATTCGAGGACGAGTTAATACTTGAAGCCGTCGTCGTGACCGCCTTAGCCGTCTACCGCTGCACGCTATCCGTGGGGTTGGGTCCGGAAGCAGATTTCGGACCGCGGAAGCTCGCTTCGACGAGAATCGCTCCTCCGCGTGACGTAGCGCTCCATATCCCGTCGCCCGGGATTCATGAAGCGGAACGAAATAAAGGGCCGTACGTGCCCGCTCCATACCTAAGCTCCAAGACGTTTGGACCTTTTGCCATCGTTCAGAAGAGTCACGGATTCATACCGAACTTCTTCCGCGCTCAGACGTTGCGGCCCGACTTGCTTGAAGCGGAGCTGGAAGCAGTGGACAGGATTCTGCTACCTGAAGATGTCCTGACACGAGTGCAAAAGGAATGCATTCTGCTGGCCGTATCAGCAGCGAACCTCAACTCTTATTGCGTCGCGATGCATTGCAACCTTTTGCGCGGCTTGGGTATGCCCGCGGAAGAAGGCGACCAGATTGCCGTGGACCATCATGAGTCCAACCTGTCGGAATCCGATAGAGCACTACTGGACTTCGCCGTCAAATTGGGAACGCGTGTTTCAGAGTTTTCCCGCAAAGATGTTGTCAAGCTTCAAACACTTGGTTTCACCGAGGAACAGATCTTGGAATGCGAGGTGGTCACTGCTCTCAATAATTTCGCAAATACCCTTCAAATGGGACTCGGAATTGAGCCCGATTTTGAGCCACCTCCGGACTTCGAAAATAAAGTGCATCTTTCCGGTGGTGCCCAGCCTCCTATTCAGGCCGGGGGCGTAGTGCATCTCGTCGACACACTACAGGACACGGAAGCTGGATTGGTTGCCCAGGCGCAGAGTGGGAAGCTGGAGGCTTTCGAAGAGTTGGCTCGTCACCACGGCCAGTTGATTTATCGCACTCTGACAGCAATCCTTGGCAACCCAGCCGATGCGCAGGATGCCATGCAGGATACTCTCTTGAGTGTGTTCAAGCACATCGACGGATTCCAAGGTCGCTCGAAGTTTTCGACTTGGCTGGTGAGTATCGCCAGGAATACGGCGTTTCAACGATTACGACGCGGAAAACATTTTGAGAGCTTAGATGAAGCGGTGTGCAACGAAGAGCGGGACTTTCGCCCTCGTCAGGTCAGGGCGTGGCAGGACAACCCGGAGGAGCTCTATTCTAAATCGGAAATGAGGCAGCTCGTTGAAAGGGGGATATTGGCGCTTCCCGCAAACTACCGCGTCGTGGTGATGCTCCGAGATATCCAACAGCTTTCGACGGATGAGGTTGCGCGGCAGTTGGGACTAAGCGTCCCTGCAGTAAAGACGCGGTTGTTAAGGGCCCGACTAATGCTGCGAGAGTGGCTCTCGCCGCACTTCATGACCAGCGTTAAGGGGCAGCTCAATGATCAGCTGCGAGGAATTCTTGGCTGAGTTCGGAGACTACCTTGAGAATCGGATCTCGCCAGAGGTCCGTCAGGAGCTTGAATTGCACGTGTCCCAATGCCGCGCTTGCCATGTGCTGTACGATTCCAGCCGTAAGACTGTAAAGCTCGTGACAGAAAGTAGTTCGTTCGAATTGCCGGAAAGCGTCTCCGAGCCAATCATAGACCGTGTCATGGCGAGGCTGCGAACAGGCCGCAGCTAACACGGTTCAAATCGCATGTTAACCACAGGTGGTTCACATCTCCCTTGTTGCAAGGCTGTCGAAATTCAGCATTCGCAGCGTTGATTTGGTGAACGTCGCAGATTCTCCTTGAGTCCTTCATTAGCTCCCGACTCTGCCTGGGAGGGCGGACTACGATCCATGCCTACGATAATGTGCCTTTCGGGCGTTCCCCAGTTACAACTGTTTTCTTGTGCATCGATGCATCCTGACGCACGGCAAGTCACTCCTATCCCCAGGGAACCCGAGCGCCGATGGTGGGACGTTGCTGCTTCAACGAACTCGAAACGGAAAAAGCATGACCACCTGGTGCTCTTAGGCAGCGTGTCGCCAGTGAGGGAACGTTCGTGACGGGCCTTTCGAAATACGCGTCAACGATTGTGCGTCAGGGCTTTTGACGAAAGCCGTGTGACCGGTTGTCGGGCGACCGCCAAACTTAGCGTGCCTGCTTTGCGTGGCGATCGATTTAATCGGAGCTGGAGAATCTTGAAAGCATCGAACCGCAAGATCGGTGTTGTTCTCCCTGGGCGGCCGGGTTGGACAAAGATCGCCGGAATAGTGGGCATTTTGTTGCTTGCTTTTGGTCTGAATCGTCCGCGTCCATCTTCCGATGAACCGGTAACGATCACGTTTCTAGATCCAGAGTGGTCGCACGACCTGACGGAACGCAACGTGCTCCCGGACGAAAGTCTGCAAGAGTTCACGCGGCAAACAGGAATTAGGGTGAAGCATCTGCCGGCTCCGGAGAGCGCCCTTGACCAGCTAGGCCTCGTGCGGGAACTGCTCCGAAAAGGCGCCTCCAGTCCGGATGTGTCTGGCGTCGATGTGATCTGGCCCGGAACCCTGAGTGAGGATTTGCTCGACCTCAAACCATATTTTGTGAAAGAACTCTCTTCGGTAGACCCTGATGTGGTCGCGAGCTATACGGTCAAGGGGAAGCTAGTCGCCGTGCC
>JAUTWY010000204.1 GCA_030838305.1 Acidobacteriaceae bacterium | reverse complement strand
TCCCGGCGCGGAGCGCCCATCGACTCTGCGTCACTTGGCGTCGGTTGGAGGAGTTGGCAACACCCCGACCTGGCGCATGATTGTAGCCGAATCGTAGAAATCGACGCTGCGCGATATTTTGCCGTCGCGCACGTCGATAACGCTGACGCCTCGGACAGAGAACTTCTTTCCCGTGTTGAACACTCCCTTATCCGTACCGCTGAAGACCCATTCGATGGTTCCGTGGCCGCCCTGGACATTGGCACGTAGTAGCTTGAGTTCGAGATCAGGGACGGCTTCGAATTCGGAAGCGGCGAACTTACGGAGTTCCGCGCTGCCGTGACTCACTTCACCAAAGGCCACGTCCTCGTAGAAGACGTCGGCGGTAAACACTAGAAGCATTTTTTCCGGGCTGTGGGAATTCCACGCCGCAATCCACTTTTCGGCTATGGCGGCGTCCAGATCGGTGGAGGATTTGCCGTCCCGCGGAGCCGCGATCGCCGATGGCGCCAGCATGGCAAGCAGCATGGCACCAATTAGACTTCGTTTCACATTCACGTTGATATTCATGTTCACTATCCAATCGTTTGGAAGCCTCGATCCGGCATGACTGGCTCGAACGGACTACGGCATCGAACCTTGCGCGATTGTAGCAAGGTTACGAAAACGCGCAAGCATCCTCTGGCTCGGGCTTGGGAGAGGCTGTCACCGGAAATCCGGGGACGGCCGCGGCGCGGTATCACGCCGGAAATCAATGCTGTGTAGACTGTCATCTTTGTGTTTTTCTCTGGTGCGATTATGCTCTGGTACCAGTTGCCCATGCGCGGCGAAGGTGGAGCGCGCGGCGCAGAAATTGTGGAGTCTGGAGAGGAGAATGCGCTATGAGCGCGAATCGCAGGGACTTCATCAAGTTTGTGGTGGCGGGAGCAGTGACCGCGGGATGTCCGATTGATCTGTCGGCGGTGGCGGCCCAAACCGGGGATGCGCCGAGGGCTCACACCGCCGACGTGGACGGCGAAGACAACCGGATTTGCCACCAGGTGCGCGACAAGGGGAGCAACTTTTTCACGCGGCCCCCAGCCACCGAGCGCCACGACGTGGTGATTATCGGCGGCGGCGTGAGCGGCCTGACTGCGGCCTACCGTTTGCGGCACCGCGATTTTCTTCTGCTGGAAAAAGAACCGCACTGGGGCGGCAACGCCTATCTCATGGATTACCAGGGCAATGCCTACGCAACTGGATCGGCATTTCTCTCCAAGGACGAATTCGCTTACAGTTTCGCAAAAGAAATCGGACTGGAACCGCTTCCCGTCAACAGTTCCGATCCCAGCATTATTCGCGGCGAACTCGTACTCGACACTTGGGGCGAAGGGCTCGACAAGCTTCCCTACCCTGCGCCGCTTCGCGAAAGCTTCAAAAGGTTCAAAAAAGAAATGCTTGCAATCGATGTGGAGAAACGAGCCAAGGAACTTTTCGACAAGCCTTTCTCAGATTTTTTGAACGGGCATCCGGCAGAGATCAAGGAGTGGTGGGATGCCTTTGGACCTTCCAACTGGGGAGCGGCGAGCGAGGAAACGGCGGCGGCACTGGGGATTTTTTCCTTACAGGAGATGGCCGGAGAGAGCCGGAGCGATGATCGCTATACGTGGCCCGGAGGCTTGGGCGCGATTACGAAAAAGCTGGCGGAGATCCTGCAGCCAAAATACAAAGACCGAATGCACACCGGCGCGACAGTTGTGGCTGTGGTCAACGAAAAGGAACGAGCGCAGGTTACGTACATGCTGAACAGCGAATTAAAGACCGTTGCCGCCAAGGCGGTGATCATGGCAACGCCCAAGTTCATCACCCGCCGGATCGTAGAAGGGCTGCCTGACAAGCAAAGCCAGGCCATGCATCAAATACGCTACATTCCTTATCCCGTAGTGAATCTGATTTTCGACAAGCCGGTCTTCAATCATGGTTATGACACGTGGTGTCCCGGCAACAGCTTTACCGATTTTGTGGTCGCCGACTGGGTGATTCAAAAACAAACGGGCTACCAGCAGAAATTCAACATTCTCAGCTGCTACACACCCATGAAGGAAGAGGAGCGAGGTTACCTATTGAATGAGACCGGGGCACGCAAGATCGCAGGCAACGTGCTGAGCGACTTCCAGAAGCTGATGCCGAGTTTGAATGTGGATCCGGTGGAGGTGCATATCTACCGGCGAGGACATCCTATGTATATGTCGACCCCGGGACTTTATACGAGGGTTCAACCTCTGGCGCGCCAGCCGCTGGAACGCATCTTTTTCGCGAACACCGACTCTGAAGGACCGGCATCGGCCACCAGTGAAGGGATTCATGCGGCGGAGCGGGCAGTGAAGGAAGCGGAGGCACGATTGGCGGGAAAGCCGATGCCGGCGCAGAAGGCCTTGGCAGGTTGATGTTCCCTTTTGCGATCTCCCATTCCCAGCCCAAGTATGGAAGTGCGATGTAATCTCCTGAGAAGCCGCAACCCATAGTAAAGTTATAGGTAGGGCATTTGCAGCGACGACCTGCTGTCTGACCCCGTCAATCTGAGCTGTTAATAAAGGACAAACCACACTTTGAGTTTGAGCATTCGCAACATCGCCATCATCGCGCACGTCGACCACGGCAAGACCACGCTGGTCGATGCCATGCTGAAGCAGAGCGGGACCTTCCGCGCCAATGAGACCGTAGCCGAACGCGTGATGGATTCCAACGAACTCGAGCGCGAGCGCGGCATCACCATTCTGGCCAAGAACACGGCCATCTTCTATCACGACGTGAAGATCAACATTGTGGATACGCCCGGCCACAGCGATTTTGGCGGCGAGGTGGAGCGCGCCCTGAAGATGGTGGATGGCGTGATGCTGCTGGTGGATGCCAGCGAAGGCCCGTTACCGCAAACGCGATATGTATTGACCAAAGCGCTGGAGGCAAAGCTGCCGCCGATCGTGGTCATCAACAAGATCGACCGTCCGGATGCGCGTCCGCAAGAAGTGTTGAACGAAATCTACGATCTGTTTATCGACCTGGACGCTAAGGAAGACCAACTCGATTTCCCTGTGCTTTACACGAATGCGAAGGAGGGAACGGCTTCGACGGACGTGAAGGGCGGGGGCGAGGATCTGCGGCCTTTGTTTGACACAATCCTGAAGACGACTCCGCTGCCGCAGGGTGATCCCGCGGGCTCGTTGCAGATTCTGGTCGCGAACCTTGACTACAGCGATTATCTCGGGCGCCTAGCCATCGCACGCGTGTTCAACGGGACGATGCACACAGGCGAAGACGTGGTTATCGCCAAGCTCGACGGATCGATGCATAAGACGAAGATCACGAAGCTTTTCTCGTTCTCCGGACTGAAGCGCACTGACATTACCGAGACCGTGCTGGGCGATATTATTGCCGTCGCGGGCGTGGAAGGAATCACGATCGGGGAGACCATCACGGATGCGCTGAATCCCGCGCCATTGCCACCCATCGTAATCGACGAGCCCACCATCGCGATGACCTTCACGGTGAACACTTCGCCGTTCGCCGGCCGCGAAGGGACCTACGTCACTTCCCGCAATTTGCGAGAGCGTCTGGCGAAAGAGCTGCTCACCAACGTTTCGCTGCGCGTAGAAGAGATGGGCACGACGGATTCGTTCAAAGTGCTGGGACGCGGCGAGCTGCAACTTTCGATCACCATCGAAATGATGCGGCGCGAAGGTTATGAATTAATGGTGGGCAAGCCCGAGATTGTAACCAAGCGCATCGACGGCAAGCTGATGGAGCCGGTGGAGCATCTTACGGTGGATGTGCCGGAAAACTTTGTTGGCGTGGTCATGGAGCAGTTGGGATCGCGCAAGGGCGAGGTCGCCAACATGCATAATCATGGCTATGGCCGCGTGCGTATTGAGTTCCGCGTGCCCAGCCGCGGGCTGATCGGGCTGCGCAGCCAGTTGCTCACCGACACGCGCGGGACGATTGTGATGAATTCTTTGTTCGATGGATATACAGAGTGGCAGGGGGAAATTCCGCACCGGCTCACGGGAGCGCTGATCGCCGACCGGAACGGGGTTTCGACGGCGTACGCGCTGTGGGGCCTGCAGGAGCGCGGAGAGCTTTTTGTCGGCCCGGGAGTTGAACTGTATGAAGGGATGATCATCGGCGAGAACGCGAAAGACGACGACCTCGACGTCAATGCGGTCCGAGAAAAGAAACTCACGAACATGCGGGCATCGACGGCCGATGAGGCGATTCGCCTGGTTCCTTTCCGGCAATTAAATCTGGAGCAGGCGATTGAATTCATCGCGGATGACGAGTTTGTAGAGATCACACCGAAATCGCTGCGCATCCGGAAGAAAGTTCTGCAATCGAACAAGCGCAAGAGGGGTGCCATGGCCGCGGTTGAGGAAGGGTAAGGTCAGATCCAGAGTGCGCCTTGCGGAATCGTATGCCGGGGCTGTGGCCCCCAAATCTGGATTTCAATAAGCCCGATTTGACAAACCTGCTATACTTCTGGCCGCATTCGACTGTTCGCCAGCTCCGGTCTCGATTTTCAGGAAGGAATTCCGACCTGGCAGTCTGCCGCATCCAGCTCGCACTTCGACAGGTCAATGCAGAGGAATACGCTTGAAGAATATTTTTGTGGGGAACTTAAGCTTCAACACGTCGGAAGACGAATTGCGACAGATGTTTGAGCCATTCGGGCAAGTGGACCGGATCAGCATCATGACCGACCGCGATACCGGGCGCTCGCGCGGATTCGGTTTTGTGGAAATGGCCAGCAATGAAGATGGAGACAAGGCCATCACTGCATTGAATGGCTCGCAGGTCGGTGGCCGCACTCTGAATGTGAATGAGGCGCGGCCTAAGACTGAGCATGGCGGAGGCGGTGGACGCGACCGCGGAGGCCGTGGCGGAGAGCGCGGCGGCGAACGTGGTGGTCGCGGCGGCGGCGGCGGCGGACGCGGCCGCTATTAAGTTCAGATTTCTGACCAGATACATTTTCGCGACCGCAGGCAGCATCCTGTTGCCCCGCAGTGGATTGCTGCGCAGGAACGCTGAGAAACATTCCTGGTTGCAACATTCCGTCTGTGTCCCTGCCTTCCGGCCTTTCACGTCCAATGCTCACATTGATGGTTCCCAATGACACATGTAAACTGAGACTGCTGGAGTGCGCCCGTAGCTCAGATGGATAGAGCGATTGCCTCCGGAGCAATAGGTCGGGAGTTCGAATCTCTCCGGGCGCACCAGATTTCTGAACCGACGCCCCTAAAGCGCAGCCAGCCTTCGTTGCACGAACAGGAAATAAATCGCCAGCAGAATAAGCAACAGTCCGTTCACGCCCAGGACCACCGGCGCGGTAAACACTGGAACCAGCCATCCGGACAACAAATTGCCCATGGGCATGCCGCCGCGAAAGGCGAAGTTGTATACACTCATCACGCGGCCGCGAATTTCGTTGGTGGTGATCAACTGCACCAGGGAATTCACTGTGGCTAAGACTGCCATCATGGTGGCTCCGACCAGAACAAGAATGACACTGCTAAGGGGGACATTCTTGG
>JAUTWY010000174.1 GCA_030838305.1 Acidobacteriaceae bacterium | reverse complement strand
ATTTGCCATCGATTCCGGCGGAATCACCACCGGGAGGCTGAAATTTTTGTCGTACTGAGTCATGCAAACGTAGTGCAGATTTTTGGGAACACGGTCGCAGGGGATTGTGGTGTCGAGATCGGCCGCGCCAGGAAGATCGCTTCCGCCTTTCTGGTTCAACCTACTGTTACGCGCTAGGGCGCGCGTGATCTGGCGGACCCGATCGGCGCGGAAGTTGAAGCAGATGCAGGCGTCGTCGTCGCGAATGGTTGCGAGCGGCTGACCGTTTTTGTCTGTGCACACAAATGGGATCACGAACTCATCAGTCACACCGCGGTTGTAGGAATCCTTCATTCCCTGCACTGGGTCAGCACAATTGCCGCCTTCGGCGTCTCCGAGGACCATGGCGTTGTAAGCCTTGGCGATGCGCTCCCAGCGGCGGTCCCGGTCCATGGCATAGTAGCGGCCATTTACCGTGGCAATCTGGCCGGAGTTGTATTCGCGCATCTTCTGCTGCAACTGTTCGAGATAGACGGCACCGTTCGTGGGAAGCGTGTCGCGTCCGTCCATAAAGGCGTGGACGAAGACGCGGTCCACGCCGCTCTGCTTCGCCATCTTCAGTAGCGCATAGAGATGAGCCTGCTGCGAGTGCACGCCGCCATCGGAGACCAGACCGAAAAGATGCAATCTCCGTTCGCCCACGCGTGCGTGCTTCATCGCGGCCAACAGCACGGGATGCCGAAAGAACTCGCCGTTCTGGATCATCAGGTCGATGCGTGTGATGTCCATGTGAACGATGCGCCCGGCGCCCATGTTGAGGTGTCCAACCTCGCTGTTGCCCATCTGTCCCTTGGGCAGTCCAACAAAAGGTCCGCTGGTGTGAATCAGCGTGTTGGGATATTCGCGCAGCAGGCGGTCGTAGGTGGGCTTGTGCGCGAGCGCGATGGCGTTGGCTTTGGTTTCGGCGCGGTACCCCCAACCGTCGAGAATGACGAGGATGAGTGGTTTAGGACGAGGCATAAAGGCAGCTTCTAGCTCCTAGCTTGAAAAGCGGACGGGTTCGGCTTCGACCACAGAACTTCCGGTCCCGGTTTGGAACATGCGGCTATTTACTCTTTCGTAAAAGGCGTGATACCCCTCCCTGGGTTGGGGTGTTGGAATCATCATGTTACCGAGAAAAGGCGAAACAATCTCTTTGAATCAGCAACTTGCGGGAAAAATATTGGGAACCATGGGCTTAGTCTAGCGCGGCTGCGTTCGCCGCACGTGATCATGATCGTCGATTGTGGCTGTGGAAGGCAAGGTTAGATATCACAGGATGAAAACAGTTCACAATTCACAGTTCTCAGCACGAGCTGAAACCTAGGGAGCGAGAACTGGTGTGTGCTTGACGGGATAAGTTGGAGATCATCATGGCCACCATGGTATCGTCGTGATTCGTCCAGGTCAGCGGCCTGGCTCAAATCGATCCGGTTATATTCGATCAAGCGGAGATAGGAGACAATCATGCCTTTTAGCGAACTGCTGTTGCCTGAACTGGATGAAGAAATGAAAAAGACGCGCACGACTCTGGAGCGTGTTCCCGCCGACAAGATGGATTTTGCGCCTCATGCCAAGTCGATGCCGCTGGGCAAGCTGGCTCCCCACGTGGCACAGCTTGCCGGATTTGGGCTAATTATTTTGACTACGCCCGAGCTTGACTTCTCCAAAGGCAGCGTCAAATCGCTGCCGTTCGAGTCTTCCGCCCAACTGCTGCAGGCGTTCGATGAGGGTGCAGCCAAGGTTTGCGCTGCCCTGCAAGCCACTCCGGATGAAGCCTGGAAAGAAAACTGGAAGCTGAGTTTTCAGGGTAAGTCCATTTTCGAAGGACAGCGGTTTCTCGCGTACCGGCAAATGTTTCTCAATCACCTGGTGCATCACCGGGCCCAACTCGGCGTTTATCTAAGACTGAACGACAGGCCGGTGCCCGCGACTTACGGGCCGTCGGCGGATGACAAGATGGGATTTTGAACGAGGCAACTCCCTCACTCGAGACGACAACTTGGACTTCTCTGTGAGCGCCGAAAGCAGCGTGTGCGTATCCAGCAGATTCTCATTCCAAAAGAGATCCTCGATCTCCTTGGGCAAGGAATGGTCGAAGTCGTCGGGGACGACAAATTGTCCCTTGTCCGATCCCAGTTTGAATCGAGGGCGGGAAGACTTGATGGGCACCAATTTCGCTACAGGTTTGCCTGCCTTGACGATGACGACTTCCTCGCCAACAGCAACACGCTCCAATAGGCCGGGACAAGTACATCTTAGCCTCATGGATATTGACTTCCATCAACTTTGGATAGCTAAGTAGTCGACTAAGTCAAGGCCAAGGACAACGCTTCACTTCTGCGGTGCACCGGCGCTCTTCTCCTCGGCTCGCTTCAACGCGGCGTCGACCTCTGCCTGAATTCTGGGATACACCGCCTGCATGGTTTCCGCGGTCACCGCGGGCATTTCGTGGAGAAACTTTTGCCCTGCCGGAGAACCATAAAAGGTAGTCAGAGCGTCGATCTCGGATTTCGTAAAGTGCCGTTGGTAGACAGGGACCATGTCGCTGAGCATTTCGTCGAGGGGAAAGTTCTTGATCAGCTCCTCCGACTGGCGGTCCATGCGCGCCAGATCGGCTTCGGTAACGTCCGGATGGCGCTTTTTCACCTGCTCGCGGCTCAGACTCTGCATTTGCGCGAACAACTGTTGCATCATCTGGGCCATTTGCTCGCGGCTTGCCATGACGTCAAAGAGCTTCTTGACGTCTTCCCGGGAAGCAGCGTCGGGAGCGGTCGAAACCTTGGTTTGCGCACCAGCGCACATGGCCAAGGCGAGAAGACATGCCGACAGTACTTTCAATCTCATAGTCACTCCGGATTCCTGAATACCCTTATCCTCCATAATTCAGCGCCTTCAATCCCAAAAACCTCGCAGAATCCCCCAACTCCGATTCAATCCTGAGCAACTGGTTGTACTTGGCGATGCGGTCGGTGCGGGAGGCTGAACCGGTTTTGATCTGGCCAGCGCCGGTGGCCACTGCCAAGTCCGCGATGAAGGTGTCTTCAGTTTCTCCCGAGCGATGCGAGATGATCGAGGTGTAGCCGTTGCGGCGGGCCAGGTCGATGGCATCGAGGGTTTCGCTGACTGTGCCGATCTGATTCACTTTGATCAGGATTGAGTTGGCCACGCCCTTGTCGATTCCTTCTTGCAGAAATTGAACGTTGGTCACAAACAAATCATCACCGACCAACTGAATCTTGCTTCCTAACTCTTTGGTGAGGTTCTGCCAGCCATCCCAGTCGCCTTCCGCCAGCCCATCTTCGAGGGAGACGATGGGATAATCATTCGCCCACTTCGCCCAGAACCTGACCATGTCATCGGAGCTCTTCGCCGACTTGTCCGACTTTTTGAAAACATATTTGCCATCCTGATAGAACTCGCTGGCTGCAGGGTCGAGGGCAATCGCGATCTCTTCCCCGGGCTTGTAGCCGGCCTGCTGAATGGCTTCCAGCACAACTTCGATGGCTTCCACGTTCGACTTCACCGAAGGAGCGAAGCCGCCTTCATCGCCGACGGCGGTGTTGTAGCCGCGTTTCTTCAGCACTCCTTTGAGCGTATGGAAAATTTCCACACCCCAGCGCAGCGCCTCGGAGAACGAGGGCGCGCCCACGGGCATGACCATGAATTCCTGGAAGTCGACGTTGTTGTCGGCGTGCGCTCCGCCGTTGAGGATGTTCATCATCGGCGTCGGCAGAGTGTTTGCGCCCGCACCGCCCAAGTAACGGTAGAGGGGTAGTCCGTATTCGGCGGCGGCAGCGCGCGCGGCTGCCATTGAGACTGCAAGAATTGCGTTCGCTCCGAGGCGGGCTTTGGTCTCGGTGCCGTCGAGTTCAATCATCTTTTGATCCAGTCCGCGCTGATCGGAGGCATCCCAGTTCGCGAGCGCGTCGGCGATTTCGCCGTTTACGTTCTCCACAGCTTTGAGAACTCCCTTGCCCAGAAAACGCGCTTCGTCTCCGTCGCGCAGTTCGACGGCCTCGTGCTCGCCGGTGGAGGCCCCACTGGGCACAATAGCGCGTCCAATCGCTCCGCCGACAAGTTGTATTTCCGCTTCTACTGTAGGATTGCCGCGCGAATCCAGCACTTCGCGCCCGATGATAGCTCCTATATTTGTCATGCTGCGCTTACCATCCTTAATCGAATCACTGATTTGAGAATCGCCATCCACGCGTACCCGCGTGCGGGGGAGAGTCCGAGCGGAAACTCAGGCGCCGGCCAGTCAGTTCGAACCGATGCCGCGATACTCTCTTCCCGTGCGATGCCTGCCGAAACCGTTGATTATAGCGGATGCAAGTTGCGGCACGTGATCGAGCTCAGTGGTCACCGCACCAGTTCCTAAGCGGGGAGCAAATTCCAGCCCCTTGCCTTCGCTGGTTCCCGAACCCGGCTGAATGTTGTCCCGGAGGTGCGGCGAGGTCTAGAGTCAGAACAACTATTCCGACATCTTAGTGTTTGCAAGACCGGAGGAGAGTATGAAGAAGTGGATGGTGCTACCTTGCCTCTTGCTAGTCGCAGCGATGGCGGCTGCGCAAACCAGTTCACCCGTGCCAGCAGGCACGGCCCTGATGGTGAAGCTGGAAACAACTCTTGCCACTTTCAGCAACAAGCCTGGCGATCTGTTTCAAGCACAATTGATCCACCCGGTCGTGCTCGAGGGCAGGACAGTGATCCCAGCCGGAACCAAGATTGAAGGCCGTGTCGCCAAAGTAACGGAACCTCGCCGTATCTCGGGCCGGCCTACGATCAAAATCGTTCCTGAAACGCTGGTGCTGGCTGGCGGGGAGCGTTTTCTTCTCGATGCTACCTTAGTGGACACCAACGCTGGACGTGACACTGACGTCAACCAGGAGGGTGAGTTCAAGGGGGCCGGTCATGACCGGCGCGATCAAGTGGAAACCGGTGGCGGCGCGGCGGGTGGAATGCTGATCGGCGGCCTAATCGGTGGACCTCCGGGAATCGTGATCGGTGGGATTGTTGGCGCAGGTTCGGCTGGCGGTCATTGGCTCAGCAAGCATCGTTCTGCCACTTTGCCGGCAGGCACGACCCTCACAATCGAACTGAACCGCCCGCTGGCGATGACGCCGGTTGTTGCCAGCGCGGGGCAGTAATCTCTTAAAGACTTCTACGACGCCGGAGGCCGAGCTTCCGGCGTCTTGTTTTTCCAGGTCCAGCTGAGCTTTCTTCTACATTCCTAACGCCAGCTCCGCCTCGCTGACTAAGTGCAGCTCAATCCAACCTTCTACCGGCAGGGCATCCACAGGCATGCGGTCGTGCCAAAGGCTGAAACGCAGCTTTAGTCTGCTAGTTGGGGCGATCGCCGCCGCACTCTGCTTCGGCTGACCAGCGAGCTCGCTACTTGTTTGCGGGCTCGCACTCGAGCCCGGGTTTGCCAGCAGCCAACTTAGGGGCACGCGACACTCAAAGTTGCGCAGAAGAGCGGCTTTGGCGTCCTCGCCGTTCGGCGAAATGGTTGTCGAGTCCTCTTCGCGTCCGTCAATCTTCCATTCGGCCAGCTTGCGTCCTTCCACCTTGGCATCAAGCCGCAGGATTCTGCGCGCGCGCGCTTCATCTTTGGCCCATGATTCCAGGTTCACTACGAGATCGAACTCCATATCTGGAACCGGGCCGGCAAAATCCAAACGCCCATAGACATACGTGCTGTCGATTCCGGCATATACCGAGTCCAGCAGGAACTGTTTTCCGTGCATGGCGCCGGCGCGTTGATCGGCGGTGAAAATGGCGGCTCCCATCCATTCGAAGTAGCGAACCTTGTCGCCCGTCACGCGGGGATGAATGTAAGCGGTCTGCGGCGTGAAGGCCGGACGCACTTCACCGGCTGTGATTGGCTGGGATAAATAGTCTGGCGGCACCGCACCCAGCGCCTGATAAACGTTCGAAAGATGTTTGCGGTAGAGCTCGTCGAAATCGCGGTCATTGGCCGAGTGATGCTCAGGACCATACCACCAATTCCAATCGCTGCCTTCGGCGATCAGAATTTCTTCAAAGGCCAACTTGCGTTGAACTTCGGTGGCGCCGGCTGCGTGCTGCGCGTAGAATTCGCGCGCGTGGTACAGGTAGTCCCAGGCACGATTGTCCTCGGGAGCGCCAATCCAGACATTGAAGTTGGCATTGATCCAGGAGCCGGGAACAAGCGACGGCAAAGGCGAGACGTTATGATGGCGGTCAATTGCCTCGGAGACAGTAACCGCCTCCAGGCCGCCCTCGCGCTGCAACGCATCGTAGAATCGCCGCAAAAATTCCCGCCCAGACTTCGGATAATATTCCCAGGCGTTCTCTCCATCGAGAATTACGGAGACGACCGCGTCACGTCCTCGCGCGAGAACTGGCTGAGCTGCTTCTTTGATGTTGTGCAGCAGATGTCCTGCGGCGTCGCCCGGATCCATGCCGGAGTAGACGAAACCGATCAGATCGGAAATCGTGTGGTCGCGAAACACCATGTGCATCGTGGTTTGACCATTCTCATAGCGGTGGATGTTATAAAGCCGTTCCGCCAAATGCGCGGGCAGGCGGCCGTTGCCATCGCGCTGAAAGAAAACTCCGGTGCTGCGGCCGAGCACGCCTTCGTCCGTAGCCATCCACTGAATGCCCAGGCTATGGGCAATGGCGAGCGTTTCTTCCGAGACGCTGCCTTCCGACGGCCAGACACCTTTCGGCCGGACTCCAAACACTTGCTGGTGCAGGTCGAGGGCGCGCACCAGTTGCTCGCGCGCGTCTTCAGGATGTCGAAAGCGGTTCTGCGGCAACGGCAAGCCCGGCGACGAGGCCGCACCCGCATTGGTATCGCATACCAGGGGAAGGATGGGATGGTAGAAGGGAGTCGCCGAAATCTCGATCGATCCTTTCTTTGCGGCGTCTGCGTATGCCGGCAAGACTTTGGCGAGCAGTTCCCTTTCGCGCTTGATTACAAAACTTTGATCATCGAGAGAGAAGTTGCGCTCTTTCTGAATCAGGCCGGCAACATCCTTGTCCTCCAAAAAGAATTCGTCGAACCATGCGATCTGCGACAGCACCTGCAAATCGGTGAAGTGCTGCGGCTCGAAATATTTTTCCGCTTTCTCGGCCGAATAGCCGTGTTCGCGGAAACGCTCGCGCAGTTCCCAATAGCGGGGGTAGCGCCCAATCACATTCGTGGGGTTGGCTTGAAACAGATATTGCAGGGCGAACTGGCGCTCTTTCTGCGTTAGGTCTTTGGCTGGTTTGGCCGCGACGTTCAGAAACGGATCCTGTGCTGTGCCCGCCACATAATCTTGAATTTGCGTGATCAGCGACGGTACCAGATTGAAGTTCTGGTGAACATTGGGAAACTCATCCAGCAGTTTCACCATGCCGTAATAGTCCTTAAGGGCGTGCAGGCGCACCCAAGGCAGGCGATATTCGCCGGTCACCAGATCCTTGTAGAAAGGCTGATGCTGATGCCAAAGAAGAATCAAACGCAGAACGGGCATGAGCGGAAAAATTAGTCTAGCATGCGGATTCGGCCCGCCCTCATCACGAAGGGCCGCAGGCACCCTTCTTCCGGTACACTAGAAACTCGGAAAAATGTCGGACACCTCTACGCCCACGGCTGCTGACCGGATCACGATCCTCTCGGATCAGGACCTCTACCTGTTCAATGAGGGCAGCAATTACCGTCTGTACGAAACCATGGGCGCGCATCTGGTGTCGCGCGAGGGCAAAGCGGGCGTGGTCTTCGGCGTGTGGGCGCCCAACGCTCGCCAGGTTTCGGTGATTGGAAGCTTCAACGACTGGAATCCTGGAGCCAATTTGCTCGCTCCGCGCGGTGGTTCGGGCATTTGGGAAGGGTTCATTCCGGCTGTGACCAAAGGGGCGCTCTATAAATTTCATATTGAGTCGCGCCGTCACAGCTACCGCGTTGATAAGGCCGATCCATTGGGCTTGCTACACGAGAAGCCTCCTCGCACCGCGTCTGTGGTTTGGGACCTCGACTACCAGTGGGGCGATGATGCCTGGATGAAGCAGCGTGGTGAAAAGAATTCGCTGCGCGCTCCGCAGTCTGTCTACGAGGTTCATCTGGGTTCGTGGATGCGCGTTCCGGAGGAACACAATCGTCCGCTCACCTACCGCGAGACCGCGCCGCGGCTCGCGGAATATGTCGGGCGCATGGGTTTCACTCACGTGGAATTCCTGCCGGTGATGGAGCATCCCTTCTATGGTTCCTGGGGATATCAGACCACGGGATACTTCGCTCCGACTTCGCGCTACGGAACGGCACAGGATTTCATGTATCTGGTCGATTACCTGCACCAGCATGGAATTGCCGTAATCCTCGACTGGGTGCCTTCGCACTTCCCTTCCGACGCCCACGGCCTAGCCTACTTCGACGGCACTCATCTTTACGAGCACGCCGATTCGCGGCAGGGTTTTCATCCCGACTGGAAGACGCACATCTTCAATTACGGACGCAGTGAAGTTCGCAGCTTTCTGATGTCGAGTGCCATGTTCTGGTTCGACAAATATCACATCGACGGTCTGCGCGTGGATGCAGTGGCATCGATGCTCTATCTCGACTACTCCCGCAAACACAACGAGTGGATCCCCAACAAATTCGGTGGGCGCGAGAATCTGGAGGCCATCGACTTCCTGCGCCGCTTCAATCAGGAAGCTTACAAAGAGCATCCAGAGATCCAGACAACGGCGGAGGAATCCACCTCCTGGCCGATGGTTTCGCGTCCGGTTTATCTGGGCGGCCTGGGATTTGGCATGAAGTGGGACATGGGATGGATGCACGACACGCTCGAGTACTTCAAGCAGGATCCCATTCACCGCAAATATCATCACAGCAAACTGACCTTCCGCATGCTGTATTCGTTTCAGGAAAACTTTGTGCTGCCGCTTTCACACGATGAAGTGGTTCACGGTAAGGGATCGCTGATCGGGAAAATGCCGGGCAGCGAGAAGGATCGCTTCGCAAACCTGCGTCTGCTGTTCGGCTACATGTACGCTCAACCCGGAAAGAAGTTGCTGTTCATGGGCGATGAGTTCGGCCAGGTCCGCGAGTGGGCGCACGATACCAGCCTGGAATGGCACGTGCTTCAATATCCAAATCACAGCGGGATGCAGAACTGGGTGGGGGAGTTGAACCGCGCTTACCGCAGTGAACCGGCGCTGCACCTGCTTGACACCAGCCCCGCGGGCTTCGAGTGGGTGGATTGCAACGACAATCTCACCAGCACGATTTCACTTCTTCGCAAGAGTGAATCCGCGAAAGACACGGTTCTCATTGTCTGTAACTTCACGCCGATTCCCCGGCTTGGTTATCGCGTAGGCGTCCCCGCAGGCGGCTATTGGCGCGAATTGCTGAACAGTGATGCTTTAGAATACGGGGGCACTGGGGCGGGCAATCTGGGTGGAGTTCATGCCGCAGCCGAACCGGCACACGGCCGTCCCTATTCGCTGAAGCTTACGCTGCCACCGCTGTCGGCATTATTTCTGAAAGTGGGATAAATGTGTTGTAGAACGCAGCGCCATTGTCCCTGAGGCTAGCAGATGGAGTTCCATGATGAAACACAGGCTGCTCATCCTTGCGATCTGCGTCTCCTGCATCTCTTGTTTCTGCACCACCCAAGAGCAACCTGCTCCGTCAAGTGAAAAGGGGCGCACCTTCCAGGACGACCTGCTGGATAAGATGGCGGGCCAGTGGAAACTCTCCGGCACGATACGCGGCAAGAATGTGGAACATTCTGTCGAGGCGCAGTGGGTGCTTAACCATCAATTCCTGCAGGTTCACGAAAAGGACTTGGCGAGGGCTCCGGCTTACGAAGCCAGCGTCATGATCGGCTACGATAACCTGAGCGAACGCTACGTCGCGCACTGGCTGGACGTCTTCGGTGGACGGTTTTCGGAAACGCTCGGCTATGGCACGCGCTCCGGCGATCAGATCGAATTTGTTTTCGAGTATCCGGATGGCCCCTTCCGCACCATCTTTCGCTGGGTCCCCGATAAGAAACAATGGCAGTGGCAGATGCGGACGAAGGATAACTCCGGAAAATGGGTGGAGTTTTCAAACCTGACGCTCACCTCCGCCGGCGGGCATTAAGAATCTCAACCACCC
>JAUTWY010000013.1 GCA_030838305.1 Acidobacteriaceae bacterium | reverse complement strand
GGGAGCTTGCCGTTCACCAACTCAACCACACCGTTGCGGATCACGCCTTCTAGTTCCTTGGCAGCAGGATTTAGATTGGACACATTCGCGGGCGAGGGCGCCCGCGCTACACGTCCCATGCCTTTGTCCATGGCTTCGTTGGCCAGGCGGTCGGCATCTCGATTCTGTTCGCGGAGCGCGTGGCCGATCGAAAACCAATCCAGTTGCGCAATCAATTCTTTGGCGCGGCCATGAAGATCTTGCAGCGCGGCGTTCTTCACTTTGTAGATGCCCTTGATCTGGCGGACGAGTAACTCGGAATCGCTGATGAGCTTAAGCGCCTTGGGACCATGTTGCAAAGCGTATTCAAGTGCGGCGATCAGTCCTTGATACTCGGCGAAGTTGTTAGTCTGGTGGCCAAGGTATTCGCTGAGGTGGGCGACTTTGCGTCCTGCCTCATCCTGGATGACGACCCCATAACCGGCGGGGCCGGGGTTACCGCGGGCCCCACCGTCGCTGTGGGCGATAAGGTAATGCTCGGGAGGATTCTCGCGGGCGGAGCTTTCGCTGAAAAAAAGAGATTTCGTGGCGGGGCGGCGGGGATAAGGCATGTGATCGAGTTTACAACGGCGAGGAGTACGCGACACTTGGATGCGGATCTTAATGTTGGTTGGACATTGCGCGCTACGAATTCTCGATGCTGGTGAGAATCGCGGGCGAAGGCGCCCGCGCCACACTCGCTTCACCTGCCGGCTGCGAGGCGTGTGGCTAATCGGGGAGGCAGGTTTGCCGCGAAGATGCGATCTTGCGCGGCTTTCAGGTTATAGGGCGCGCGGTGGAAGTGGACGACCTGAGCGTCTGTATCGAACAGCGCGAAGGCGGCTCGCCAATCTCCATCACGCGGTTGGCCGATCGAGCCTGGGTTAATCAGATACCGAGTGTCCGGCTTCAGTTGCAGCGAGACCGACTCGGCTTGTCCGATGGTGCGATATTCCGGACGGAAGCCGTCGGCACTGTTTCCGTTGGCGAAAAATCCACCCTGCAGATGGGTATGGCCGAAGAAAGTCAGCGGAGTGGCGAGTGCAAGCAGCGGAACCAATGCATCACCGATTGAAACAATGTAGGCGTCTTCATCCTCCGGCGAGCCGTGGACGAGTTGCGCCTGCGGAAATCCCTCAAGGGAACGTGGGCCTTGCGGCAACGACACCAGCCATTCGTGATGTGCGGGAGTGAGTTGGTCGCGCGTCCAGATGGCAGCGGTGGCGGCCAGAGTGTTGAAGTCTTCCAGATCGAGCAGGCCAGTTGCGGCTTTGTCATGATTGCCGCGCACAAAAATCTTTCCCAGGCTGCGGGAGCGATCGATGACTTCGTTGGGAGAAGCCCCATAGCCCACAATGTCGCCCAAGTTGGCTACCAAATCGAACGATGGAGCTGCCGCCAGGCAGGCCTCCAGCGCTTCGAGGTTGGCGTGAATGTCGCTAAGCAGCAGTATACGCAAGGGACACCAGACGGATGGCGATTATAGAACGAGCAGGATACACAGGGAGCGCTTATTCCGCCACCGCTACCTCGAATTGAGCACCGGGCAGCGGGCCCAATGTTCGTGCGCGACTTCGATCAGCGGAGGCAGCGCGCGCGAACACTCGGGCACGCGAAATCCGCAGCGCGGCTCGAAAGCGCAGCCCGGCGGCATGGCATGCAGGGGTGGGACCGTTCCTTCGATCGTCTCGAGCGGACGTCCGCGAGATGTCTTCAGGTTCGGCACCGCGCGCAATAGCCCCCGAGTATACGGATGTGCCGGAGCAAGAAATATTTCGCGCCGCGCCCCCAGCTCCACCAGATTTCCGGCATACATCACCGCCACGCGATCGGCCACCTGCGACACCACGGCTAGATCGTGTGAGATAAACAGCATGGCCAATCCAAACTTGGCGCGCAGTTGCGCGAGAAGATCGAGGATCTGCGCCTGAATGGTGACGTCGAGCGCGGTCGTGGGTTCGTCGGCGATTAGCAACTGGGGCCGGTTTACGATGGCCATCGCAATCATGACGCGCTGCCGCATGCCTCCGGAAAGTTGATGAGGATAATCGCGCGCCCGGCGGTCGGGCTCGGGGATGGCGACGTCCGTCATGGCTTGAACCGCTACCTTGGCGGCGTCGCTTTTGGAACGCGTGCCATGTGCCAGCACCGCCTCCGCAATCTGATCGCCCACCCGCATCACGGGATTTAGCGCAGTCATTGGCTCCTGAAAGATCATGGCGAGGCGCGAGCCGCGCAATTGGCGCATAGATTCGGCGGACAAAGCAGCGAGATTGCGCGTTTCGCCGTTTTCTGTAAAAAAGATTTCGCCCAACACACGAGCCTGGAACGGAAGCAGCCGCATGATGGCTAAAGAAGTAATTGATTTGCCAGAACCGGATTCGCCGACCAGGCCGAGGACTTCGCCGGAAGCGATTGAAAAACTTAGGTTGCGGACGGCCGGAAGGGTTCGTGCGGGAACACCCGCATCCGGCTCAGCCGCGCGCAGGGCGGCGGTCGGGAATTCAATGCTCAAGTTGCGGACGTCGAGAAGCGGGGGCAACGTTGTCATGGTAGCAGCGCTGGAGAACCTTCGCCCTGCGGGCGACGGACAGTCGGGAGCCTGCCCTGAGCCTGCCAAAGGGGCGGCTGGCCCCACATAAACACTCTCTGCGATTACTGTCCCAGAATCAGCGGCAGGCCGTTCTTACTATTCCCAATGACTACGACTTTGGAGTTGGGACTCTTCGCCAAATTTTCCGTGGCTTCGATGCCCTTCCATTCCAACAGTGACGGCGTGATGCCTTGCGCCACAATCTGCTGGAAGTCGCGGACGCCGGCAGCTTCGATGCGTTTGCGCTGAGCTTCCTGTGTTTCTTTTTGCAGACGGAAGTTCATGGCCAGGGACTCCTGCTCGGCCTGCTGCTTGGCCTCGATAGCGGACTTCAGCGTGGTCGGCAGTTGGATATCCCTCAACAAAACATTTTCTACTGTCAGCCCTCGTTGATTAAGCTGTGTGCTGACCTGGTCGAAAATCTGTTTGGCTACCATTTCGCGCTCGCCGGTGTAGAGAGCGTTCGCGGTATGGGAAGCGGTGGCTTCGCGAATGGCGGAGCGCAGAGTCGGTTCGACGACGACGTTCTCGTAATCGGCCCCGATCTTCTGGAACACGTCGGCGGCGTGGTCGGGATTGAGGTGGTAAATGAGCGATGTATCCAGGCTCATCATCAGACCTTCGCTCGACGGTACGCTCGCGGATTCCTTCAGGGTTTGCGTTTGCACGGAGAGTTCATTATTAGTCTTGAGCGGATTAATCAGATGGATGCCCTCGCCCAGGGTCTCGCCGGTCTGGACTTTGCCAAACAGCGTGAGCACGCCCACGCGGCCGGTACCTACCCTGGTCACGGAACTGAACAAGAGGATTACCACCAGGAACGCGGCAATGCCAAGCCCGATCAGACGCAGAAGTCCAAAACCGCTCCCGCCGCCATCTATGATTCTGCCCCGAGCCGGATCAAATATCGTCATCGTAGTCTCACCCCGTGCCGATTCTAGGGCCGTTTGTCCAGTGGCGTAAGTGACTGCTCTGGCACAAGCGATTTTGCGGGCTGGATAGATTCCGCTGGCGGACCCTACCAGGTATGGCCCGAAGAATCATACGGCGCCGACATGCCTCCAATGACCTCCCATGTGTTGCCTGTTCTCAGCCAGGTGTGAGTGACGCGGGAGGTGTAGGTTTCGTTGGTACCGTCTTTGACGGCTCTGATCGCTTTGACTGAATATTGGGTGACGCCGACATTTCCAACCACGGTGACCGCTTTCGATAAGAATTCGTAGCTTGCCACGCTGCTTGCCGCCATTTTTTTTGCGGCCCCTTCGAGGAGATCCTTCTTCCCCACAGGACGGTCGCGATCGCGCGGCCATCCCACGACGGACGCGTGCCATAGCGTCGCATAGTGCCCGGCATTCGATGTCTTCACGTCGTTCCAGTAGACTTCTTCCATCTGCCAAACTTCCTTTTGAGCGGGCGTCATTTCCTGGGCGAAGATGCGAGGCGCGGCCATGAGCAAGAGGAGGACGAAGACCAGTCGCCGGGAAATTCGGTGCATAGAAAACTCCTTTCGGGAGCCGCGATTGTAACATTGCAGTCGCGTTTGCAGTCTCATCGCCTGCCGATGAGATGTTTGAATCTTCACACATCCGGGCGCATCCTTTATGGTTAGAACTTATGAGCAAGATTCACATTCCTACTCCGCTGCGGCAGTATGTGGGCAAGCAATCCACCGTAGAGGTTAAAGGCGGCACCGTGGCTGAGGCCATGGACGCGCTGGTTGCGCAGCATCCCGAGGTGCGACGGCATCTATATACGGAAGAAGGCAAACTGCGCGCCTTCGTCAACCTTTATGTGAACGATGAGGACATTCGCTATCTGCAGAAAGAGGCAACCACGGTGAACGAAGGTGATAACATTTCTATCGTGCCTTCCATCGCCGGCGGCAGAATGGAAGATGCTTCCTCAAATCTTTGTCATCCCTCGCGTCGCTCGGGATGACAAACCTTTTAGATGGATGACAAGGCTTTTGGCGGGATGACAAACCCTTCGGCCCAACCGCTTCCGAATTTTCAAACGAGGATTGTATGGCCACAGCCACTACAGAAGTTCCAGTCACGCTGAGCAAAGACGAAATCCTGCGTTACTCGCGCCACCTGATCATGCCCGAGGTCGGCATGGAGGGTCAGCAGAAGCTGAAGGCCGCGCGCGTGCTATGCATCGGTACGGGAGGCCTGGGATCGCCGTTGGCTTTGTACCTTGCCGCCGCGGGCATAGGAACGCTTGGCCTGGTCGATTTCGATGTGGTGGATTATACAAACCTGCAGCGACAAATCATTCACTCCACCGCCGATGTGGGGCGTAAGAAACTGGATTCCGCAGCCGACAAGCTCACCGCGATCAACCCGTTTCTGAATATCCGCAAGTTCGACACACGATTGAGCAGCGAGAATGCGCTCGAGATCTTTCGCGACTTCGATATCATCGCCGACGGCACGGATAACTTTCCTACGCGCTATCTGGTGAATGACGCGTGCGTGCTCACCGGCAAGCCGAATGTCTATGGATCTATCTTTCGGTTTGAAGGGCAGGCCAGCGTCTTCGCCACGGAAGATGGTCCGTGCTACCGCTGCCTTTATCCTGAGCCACCACCGCCCGGGCTGGTTCCATCCTGCGCGGAAGGCGGGGTGCTTGGCATTTTGCCGGGGTTAGTAGGCGTGATGCAGGCGACCGAGGTGATCAAATTAATTCTAGGGGTGGGCGAACCTCTCATTGGACGTCTGTTGCTGATTGATGCGCTGGGCATGAAGTTCCGCGAGCTCAAACTGCGCAAAAATCCAGATTGCCCGGTGTGCGGCACGCTTCCCACCGTGACCAAGCTGATAGACTACGACCAATTCTGCGGCATTCGCGGGGAGGAAAAACCGGTGGGAGCAGGAATTCCGGAAATTC
>JAUTWY010000615.1 GCA_030838305.1 Acidobacteriaceae bacterium | reverse complement strand
TGGCTGCTCTATCTGCTCCTGGTAGTTTGGGCGGGAGATATTTTCGCTTATTTCGTCGGCCGGTCGCTAGGCCGTCACCTGATGGCGCCGCGCGTCAGTCCGAAGAAAACCTGGGAGGGCGCTGCGGCTTCGGTGGCCGCGAGCCTGATGGTCGCCAGCTTGCTTTTCACCTATGCCTTGCAGATCAGCTCGTTCCTGCTGCGCGTAGGATTGATCGAGCGTCGTGACGGCCTGTTTGGACTGGAGAAGCCCGAATGGTGGCCCATCGTTCTGCTGACACTTGCGGTGAACGTTGCGGCGCAGCTTGGGGATCTGGTGGAATCTCTCATCAAGCGCGGCGCCGGAGTCAAAGACTCAGGCACAATTCTTCCCGGCCACGGCGGCATGCTCGACCGCATCGATGCCCTGCTTTTTGCCGTGCCGGTCTTATGGTTGTATGCGGTAGCACTGTTCCCACCCGCGCGCCCCTGGTAACGCGTAAAATGGAAGCTTGGTCGCGAGTTTCTCAAGATTATGAGTTTCTAGCATGAAGTGCATAGCCATTCTCGGATCGACCGGCTCCATCGGGCGCAGCACGCTGAGCGTGGCGGAATCCTTTCCGGACCGATTTGAGATTGTCGCGCTGGCGGCAGGACGCAATCTGGACACTGCGTTCGAGCAGGGGCGGCGCTGGCAGCCACGAATCATCTCGATGGCGGCCGAGCCCGACGCCGACGTGCTGCGCAGTCGGCTCAAACAAGCTGGGCTGGGAAAGATCGAGGTGGTGCACGGCGCGGCTGGCACCGTCAAAGTTGCGAGCCTTCCGGAGGCCGATTTCGTGGTGAGCGCAATCGTGGGTGTTGCCGGACTCGAAGCTACTTATGAAGCCGTGAAAGCGGGAAAAACGGTTGGCGTTGCGAATAAAGAATGTCTGGTGGCAGCCGGGGAGCTAATCACGGCCGAGGCTCGCCGCCAGGGCAAACCACTGCTGCCGATCGACAGCGAGCATAATGCGGTGCATCAATGCCTGAGGGGCGGGCGGATGGAGGAAGTGGAACGCATCTGGCTGACGGCATCCGGCGGGCCTTTTCTGAATACTCCTCGGTCGGAGTTCAATGCGATCACCGTCGAACAGGCGCTCAACCATCCTACCTGGAAGATGGGTAAGCGCATCACGATTGACTCGGCCACATTGATGAATAAGGGTTTCGAGGTAATCGAGGCGTGCAGATTGTTTCATCTGCCGCCGTCCAAAGTGGAAGTCATGGTTCACCCGCAATCCACAATTCATTCTTTTGTGGAGTTTATCGATGGCAGCATACTTGCCCAGTTTTCGGTGACCGACATGCGCCTGCCAATTCTGTACGCGTTAACATATCCTGAGCGGATTCAGTCAGATATGCGCTTCCCGGTGGGTGACTTGCGTCATCTGGACTTCTCCCCCCCAGACATGAATAAATTCCCTTGTCTCCGTTTGGCATATGAAGCGGCGGAGGCGGGTGGGGCTACGACCGTTGCCTTGAATGCGGCGGATGAAGTAGCGGTCGCAGCATTTCTGGAAGGCAGCATCGGTTTCGATGACATTCCCAGGATCATCGAAAGCACGGTTTCAGCATCTAACACTGGGAGACTAGAATCGATCGCGCAAGTGCTTGAAGCTGACGCCGATGCCCGCCGATATGCTCAAGAGCGGATCTTAGTTATGCCGAAGAAGTCCGCGCAACGTCGGGCAATATCTGTGGTGTAGTGAATGAATCTAACGGGGGGAGTTTCTACGCATTTTCTTTATGTCTGACTTCTTTATTTCCGTCGCCGCCGTCGCTGTGGTCCTTGGTTTCATGATCCTGATTCACGAGTTTGGCCACTATGCCGTTGCCAAGTTGTTGAAGGTCCGGGTGGAAGTTTTTTCCATTGGGTTCGGAAAACGCCTGCTGGGCTTCCGCAAGGGAGATACGGACTACCGCATCAGCGCCATCCCGTTGGGCGGTTACGTGAAGATGAGCGGCGAGAATCCCATGGACGAGAGGACCGGCGATCCGGCCGAGTTCATGTCGCACTCGCGCTGGCACCGCTTTCTAATCGCGATTGCCGGCCCGTCGATGAATATCCTGCTGGCCATCTTCCTGCTCACTGTGGTTTACATGGTTCACTATGAGTACCCGGTTTTTCTCGACAAGCCCGCAGTAATCGAAGGCGTGAAGCACGACTCCGCCGCGGCGCAAGCCGGCCTGCAGCCTGGTGACCGGATCGTGAAGGTCGACAATATTGACAATCCCACGTGGGAGCAACTGCAACCGCGCGTCTGGCTCAGCGCCAACCAGCCGTTGACGGTCACCATTCAGCGCGGAAACCAGACGTTCCAGAAGACGATCGTGCCCCAGCCCGTAACCACGTCTGAGGTCGGTTCCGCCGGTTGGTATCCCGGGGAACCGGTCGTGGTTGGGCGGGTTGAATCCGGCACGCCCGCTGCCAAAGCCGGCATCAAAGAGGACGACCGCATTGTTGCCCTCGATGGGCAGCCCCTGCCTTCCATCGAAAGCATGATCGAGCGCCTGCAACAAACGAAAGATAAGCCCGTGGACCTTACCGTAATCCGTCACGGCCAGAATCTCAGCTTTCGGATGACTCCCGTGCTGTCCAAAACAGAAGACCCAAAGGAGCAAAGATACCGGCTGGGATTCCTTAACAAGAGTGAGACGAAGGTGACCACTCTGCCATTCGCCCAGGCGTTCAGTCTTTCTCTGGTGCAAAACAAGAAATACTCGCTGCTCATTCTCGAGCTGGCTAAGAAGCTTGTGCAAGGCAAGGTTTCGCCTCGCATGGTTTCGGGCCCGATCGGCATCGCTCAGGACGCTGGCTACGCGGCGCAGCAAAAGGGTTGGTCTCCGCTGATGGAGTTGACCGCAGGAATCAGCTTGAACCTCGGCATCTTTAACCTGCTGCCAATCCCGATTCTCGATGGCGGCGTTATCCTGTTTCTTCTGATCGAAGGGCTCATGCGGCGCGACGTCAGCCTGCGCATCAAAGAACGGGTCTATCAGGCCGCATTCGTTTTCCTGGTGCTGTTCGCCGTGATGGTCATTTACAACGACCTGATGAAGACTCTGCCTGGGCTCATGGATCGGTTACCGTAGCGCTTTGCACCGTAGATCGGATTCAGGATCGCTGAGGTTAAGCAGCGCCGCCGAATGGATCATCATTGGTCACGCCATTCCGAAGGGCCTTGAGGGCTGCCATGAAAGCAGCCCACGCAGCGCTGCCCGGCGACGACGTGAGTTTGCCATAGAGTTGAGCCAGCGTTCCACCCGCACCCAGCGCCACCATCGCTTGGGCAATCTTATTCAGACTGTATCCTTGGCTGAGCATCCAGGACAAAAAAGCCATCCCGCACCCGGTGCTGTCGGCATTCTGGTCGGTAGGGTCGGTTTTGTTGACGAAATCCGGCATTCCGTCCTGCTCCCAGGTCGGAGCCGTCAGGAAATCAGAGAGCGCGTTGTTGCTGATCTGCGCGGCGCACCAGCGAGATAGCGCTTCACCTGTACTTACTCCGCACAGATTTCCGCCCATGGAACATTCGCTCAGTTCGGCCTCAAACAGAGCCGACACTCGTGCCGCGTTGCCGAACGACGCACAGACCTCGATGGCGTTGCCGGTGCTGTAATCGCAGCCGCCGTGATCGGCGCCCCCGGTACCGTCGGTCGCGCCACC
>JAUTWY010000613.1 GCA_030838305.1 Acidobacteriaceae bacterium | reverse complement strand
ACGAGCTCGCGAAAGCGAGGCATCTGCAGAAATTTCACTTTCCAGATTTCGAGCATCAGCGATCGAAACTCTTCGCTGATGAAACCCATCCGGCGCTCATCCAAGTAGACTGCGTCAAAGTGGCTTTCCGCCAACTGGTCCCGGATGGGATCGTCGGGCTTAGAAAACGTGTAGAGCAGATGAAACAAATCCGCCAGGTCACCCCACAGAACTTTTTCTTCGAACGCGCTGAAGCGGAGCGAAATGGCGCCGCGCTGCTGAGTTGACCGGGCGCGGTCACTCGCCTGCAGGCCGTGGCGAGCGAGTTCGTCCCGAAACCAGTGCAGCCGCTCCGGCGCCAGGTTGTGGCGCAGGAACTCTACCGCATAGGCGTTGGGCAAATACAGCTTGGGGTCGTCATCCAGCCGTGCGAGCCAAGGTTTCCAGTTTTTCTGCTCCACCACGGCGACCAACTTGATCAGCTCAGCTACGATGACGTCGGGGTGATACTTCACGGCCTGCCAGAAATGCTCGGTTGAATCATAAGTGGCGCCGTAGAGCTGGATGCCTTCCTGAATGGGGTACCAGTTGGAAAGGACCCTTCCCGGAATCGATGGCGAGGCGCTCCAACAGTTCAGAGAGTGCTTCCATTTCTCCTGCACTTGCAGAAACGCGTCCGCGTAACTGGGCGGCACTGGCTCCTTCACGTTCTTCAGCGCTTGCAGAAGTTCTTCGCGCGTATGCGTAACGAGCACTTCAAGCGGGCGTTCGTCGGTCATCGAGATAACGCGGCTCTCGACGCCCCGGCGCAGCAATTCGCGCGCCAGAAGCTGCCGTTTCGCGCCGTCAAAGTTTGCATCACTTTTCCAGCGCTGAGTCTGAGAATCGACGTAACGGAACATCTCGGCGAGAGATTGGAACTCGATAAATCCGTGAAGCGCAAAAGTGATGGGATGGCCATCTTTATTGATCGTGGTGGAAGGCGTGACTAGCGCTTGAAGGGCGAGCTGTTGGGCTTGTAGAGAAGGACTCAGAACGGCCGCCATGAAAAGAATGCTCAACCGCCCGCCGTACACCCCATGTCTTATGGTGGTTTCTTTCATCCTCATCTTCATCATGATCATGTCCCCGAGGTTCGCGATAGACTTGTTTTGTGTATTTTGAAGCCGTAAGGAGTGTATATGGTAACTGCCTTCGAGAAGGTTTCCGCAGATTACGCCGAAATTGCGCGGCGGCCGCTGGAAGCGGGCCAGTGTGCGCTTATCGTGGTGGATATCCAGGAAAAACTTCTCCCGCCGATTTTTCACAAAGAGCAATTGGTGCGGAACTCGAAGCTGCTGATCCGCGCCGCGGGTGTGCTCAAGATTCCAACGATCATGAGCACGCAGTATGCGAAGGGACTGGGAACGACTGTGCCGGAGATCGCCTCCCTGCTGCCTGAAATGGAAGCCATCGACAAGGATCAGTTCTCCTGTTTCGGCAGCGACGTCTTTTGCACGCTGCTAAAGCGGCTACCGGGCAACCGCAACACTCTGCTGTTATGCGGCATGGAAAGCCATATCTGCGTGATGCAGACTGCGCTGGCGGCGCTGCGTGAAGGATACCTCGTGCATGTCGCCTCGGACGCCGTTAGTTCGCGAACGGAATGGAATTCGACGACCGGTCTGGAAAGAATGCGTTCGGCGGGCGCCGTGATTTCATCGACTGAGATGATGATTTATGAGCTGATGCGAACCTCATCGTCGCCGGCGTTCAAGCAGATGCTGCCGTATTTGAAGGGATAGAAGTTGTCATCCCGAGCGTAGCGAGGGATTCGGGGTGTTTGCTCGCATCCGCTCTACAGACAGTGAATACAGAAACCAAGGTCCCTCGCTGCGCTCGCGATGACGCTTGTTTAGTGAGCGCAACCGGAAAAGGGCTAGGCTTCCCCGGTTTCCTTCTTCTTCACCCGCACGACCGTGATCTTGGCGAAGCCTTCTTCGAAGGCCGGGGGCTTCAGCTTGGCAGCCATGCGTCGCATCACGTCTTCAGGCACAACCCGGTCGCGGCGCTCGTGGCGCTCGATACAAACGTCGAGCGGGACATCGAAGAAAACGGCGTGCACTTCGTAATGGTAGTCCTTGGCCAGCTTGATCCAATGCTGCCGCTCCTGCGGCGTGAGGTTGGTCGCGTCCACATAATTTGTAGGACGCTTGGCGATCAGGCGCGCTTTGAGCATGGAGCGCAGATTGGAAAATACGAGATCTTGAAAGCGCTGCTCGCGGACATCGTCGAAGAGCAGCGAGCGCACCAGGTCGCTAGAGAGCGGAACCACATTGTGGCGCTTGAACCATGAACTCTTGCCGGAGCCAGGCAGTCCGATCGCCAGTACCACAATGCCTTTGGGCGCAGTCTGCGCGGCAGCAGCTGCGGGCGCCCTTGGCGGCGGCGCAATGCGCGCCGGTCCTGATCGTTGACCTGGAGCTGGCCCTTCGGTTTCTCCAGCGTCGGAAAACTCTTCCTCGCCAGTGTCGACTGGCACGCCAGGAATGGATCCCTTCACTGCCGCGGGTGTAAAGGCCTGAGCTACGGCTTGCTCGCGTCCGCGGCCCCCACGTCCGCGCCCGCCGCGACGTCGACGACCGCGGCCGGATTGGCTTGAACCTCTTGTCGCGGGCTGCGAACCCGCGGGTTGCGCTTCGGAGGCTTCATCTTCCGACTGCGTACTTTCCTTTTGCAAAGCTGGCGAGTCGGACACGGACGGGAGGGGCTCGGAGATCTCCGTTTCCATATGTCCCGCACCGGGAGCGGGAGCAGGTTCCTGCTCTGCTTCAAAATACGCCGGTTGTAAGGGCGGAGGAGCCGGCTGGTCGGAGGGCTCTGCGGGCTTCTTTTTGCGACGCTGCAAGCGGTCGCTCATCCATTTACGCATGCAAGGCTTTTAACACAGATGAGAGGGCGGGATCAAACCGCGAAGTCTTGACGCGAACCAAACGAGACAGCGGCGCAGAACTTCGCGGCATCGTGGCGAGTGGTCAGCGATAGCCGTTACAATATCAGCATGGCGAGAGACATCCCATCAGAAATTCGCGGCCAGAAATATATTTCTTTAGCCACATTTCGCAAGAACGGTGAAAAGGTCGCTACCCCGGTATGGTTCGGGGAAGATGGCAACAAGCTCTACGTGATGACACGCAGCGATATGGGCAAGACAAAGCGCATTCGCAACAATCCCCAGGTGCGTGTTGCTCCGTGCACCATGCGAGGCAAAATAACCGGCGCTGAGTATGCGGCTTTGGCGCGCATCCTGCCGCCCGAAGAACATGCTCATGCGCGAGAGGCTATCAATCGAAAATATTGGATGGCACGGCTGCCGCTGGTCTGGCGCAGAAC
The DNA here is from genome assembly GCA_030838305.1 of Acidobacteriaceae bacterium. Classification (GTDB taxonomy): domain Bacteria; phylum Acidobacteriota; class Terriglobia; order Terriglobales; family Acidobacteriaceae; genus Sulfotelmatobacter. The sequence goes on along the minus strand of JAUTWY010000613.1, from coordinate 11,208 downwards.
GGACACGTATTTAGAGCTAGCTCTTCCATAGTTATGACTTGCGAAGGAATCAGGTGCAGAATCCCATGACGGGAATAATCAGTCTTCATGAATCCAGTTGAATCCAGTGGCATCATTTACGCCGTTTGGCCGTCCTGCTAACATCATCTGTCTGTCTGATGTGGCACGTAAATTTCTAATCCGATATTAAAACGCATTCATAAGAACGGAGAAACTATGGCAATTAAAGTTGGCATCAACGGGTTCGGACGGATTGGCCGCAATGTTCTGCGGACGTCGCTCAATGATCCTAATCTGGAGTTTGTGGCGGTCAATGATCTCACCGATCCAAAGACGCTGGCGCACCTGTTGAAATACGATTCCATTCTGGGCAACCTGCCGCACAAAATCAGCGCCAGCGCCGACAGCATTCATATCGATAACAAGACCATCAAGGTATTCAAAGAGAGAGATCCGGGAGCGCTACCCTGGGATTCGGTGGGCGCTCAGGTGGTGATCGAATCTACTGGACACTTTACCGATGCGAACGACGCCAAGAAGCACCTGCGAGGGTCGGTGAAGAAGGTGATCATCTCAGCCCCGGCCAAGAATGAAGACATCACCCTGGTGCTGGGCGTAAATCAGGAGAAATACGACGGTGCCAAGCATCACATTATTTCGAACGCATCCTGCACGACGAATTGCCTGGCGCCGATCGCCAAGGTGATCAACGACACGTTCAAGATCGTCAGCGGGACAATGACCACGATTCACTCTTATACGAACGATCAGGTGATTCTCGACTTCCCGCATAAAGATTTGCGGCGGGCGCGAGCCGCGGCCATCAACATGATTCCTACGTCCACAGGGGCGGCGAAAGCTCTCAAGCTGGTGATTCCTGATCTCGCCGGAAAGCTTGATGGTTTCGCGATGCGCGTTCCCACGCCGAACGTGTCGGTGGTGGACCTGGTAGCCTGGGTCGAAAAGAAGACTACGAAAGAAGAAGTAAACTCTGCGCTGAAAAAGGCATCGGAAGGCGGACCATTGAAGGGCTATTTGGGCTATGAAGAGAATGAACTGGTGTCGTCGGATTTCAAAGGCGACTCGCGCTCTTCCATCGTGGATGCGCCCATGACCCTGGTGGTGGCCGGCAATTGCGTCAAAGTGATCTCATGGTATGACAATGAATGGGGATACTCGTGCCGCGTGCGAGACCTGATCCACTACATCGGCGATAAAGGCCTGTAAAGTTCGGTAGCGCCGGCATCTAGCCGGCTATCGGCGGGGCGGGCGGGACGCCCGCCCGACAGCCGCCGGGGGACGGCGGCGCTACTTTCTATATCCCGGTAATTAAGGACGATCAGCCAAATGTCCAAGCTGTCTATCCGTGACCTTCCTCTCAACGGCAACCGTATCTTCATGCGCGTGGACTTTAATGTTCCGCTGGAAGACGGACGCGTGATGGACGACACGCGCATCCGCGAAACCCTGCCGTCGATCGAGTACGCGCTGCGGCATGGGGCGAGACTCATTCTCGCATCGCACCTGGGACGGCCCAAGGGCAAGCCCAATCCAAAGATGAGCCTGAAGCCGGTCGCAGAGCGGCTGCGTATGGTGCTCGACAAAGAACTGGCTCGCGGCGAAAACGTGGGCTTCTGCCCCGAGTGCGTTGGACCTGAGGCCGAGGAAGTCGCCACGAAACTGGAGAAGGGGCAGACTCTGCTTCTGGAAAATCTTCGGTTTCACGCCGAGGAAGAAGCGAACGACGAAAAGTTCGCCAAGCAGTTGGGAACCCTTGCGGACTTTTATGTCAACGATGCCTTCGGCACGGCGCATCGAGCGCACGCATCCACAGTCGGCATCACGAAGTTTGTCTCCAAGTCAGCGGCTGGCCTGCTCATGGAGAAAGAGTTGCAGTATCTGGGAAAGGCGCTGGAACATCCGGAACCGCCGTTTGTGGCAATCCTGGGCGGGGCCAAGGTCAGCGACAAGATCGGCGTAATTCGAAACCTCATGGGCAAGGTCGACACGCTGATCATTGGCGGCGGGATGGCCTATACCTTCCTCAAGGCGCAGGGAAAAGAAATCGGCAAGTCGTTGCTTGAAGCCGACAAAGTAGACCTGGCGCGGCAACTGCTGGAGGAAGCCAGGCAACGAAAGGTAAAGTTCCTGCTCCCAATCGATCATGTGGTGGCAACGAAACCTGAGACGAACGCGGTGGTGCAACAGATTGGTGAAGGCCAGCCCATTCCTGCCGACCGCATGGCGTTGGACATTGGCCCGAAAACGATCGAGCTGTTCTCGGAAGAGATTTCGCGGGCTCGGACCATTGTGTGGAATGGACCGATGGGTGTTTTTGAGATCCCTGCATTTTCGCGGGGAACGTTCAAGGTCGCCCATGCCGTGGCGGAGAATGTCGGGGCAATTTCGATAGTCGGCGGCGGAGATACGGTCTCGGCGGTGCACGGCGCCGAGGTTGCTGACAAGATGACGCATATTTCCACTGGCGGCGGCGCGTCGCTGGAGTTTCTGGAAGGAAAGAAGCTGCCGGGAGTCGAGGCGCTCACGAACAAGAAGTGATCGGTCTGGATACGGTGCACGAGCTTACAACCCGGCTCGTAATGGAGAGTGGCAAGACCATCGAGTTTTACGGTCCGGCCGACATCACTTGCGAGTCTACCGCCGCGATAGTGAACGCGGCGAATTCGTCTCTTCTGGGCGGCGGCGGAGTTGATGGCGCCATTCATCGCGCGGGTGGACCCGCTATCCTGGCTGAGTGCAGGCAGATTGTGAGCAAGATTGGGAGCTTGCCTGCGGGAGAGGCTGTGATTACCAGCGGCGGGCGGCTCCCCGCAAAGCACGTGATTCACACTGTTGGACCGATCTATCGCGATGGAGAACATGGCGAAGCCGAAAGGTTAGCGAGTTGTCATCGCGAATCCATTCGGCTCGCCGATGAGAATGGTCTTCAATCGATATCCTTCCCCGCCATTTCGACCGGAGCTTTTGGATATCCAGTTTCTCGGGCGGCAACCGTCGCAGTTTCCTCTGCGATTGAGGCGCTGGCCTCAGCCAATCACGTAAATAAGGTTCGGTTCGTTCTCTTTGACGCCGGCACCATGAGAGCGTATGTCCGAGCCGCTGAACAACTTCTGGATTCAAAAAGCGCCTCTCCATTCCGAATCGAAAGGTCTCAAGCATGAGAAAAAAGCTCATCGCCGCCAATTGGAAGATGTACAAGACACCGGACCAGACGCGCGAATTTTTCCGCGAGTTCCTGCCGCTGGTGAGCGCTCACAACCGCGACGAGGTTGTGGTATGCCCGCCTGACATTGACCTGGCGGCTGCCGTGGAAGCGACGAAGAGTTCGAATACTGCCATCGGCGGACAGAATGTGCACTGGAAGCCGGAGGGCGCATTCACTGGAGAGATTTCTGCGGCAATGCTGCTGGCCTTGGGTGTGACCCACGTCATCGTCGGACACTCGGAACGGCGGCAGTACTTTTGCGAAACCGACGACACCGTGAACCAGCGCCTGAAAGCCGCGCTGGAAGCCGGTCTTACGCCCATCTGTTGCGTGGGCGAAGTGCTGGAGGAACGCGAGGCGGGACTCACCGATGACGTGCTGCGGCGCCAGTGTGTTCGAGCCTTTCACGCTGTCTCCGCCAAGAAAGCCGCAAAGCTGGTGGTTGCGTACGAGCCGGTATGGGCGATTGGTACCGGCAAGACTGCAACTCCGGAACTGGCTGCCGAAGCTCACGCGGTGATCCGGCGGGAGGCCGCGGAAATCTTCGGCGAGGACTTCGCTGCCAACCTCCGCATTCTCTACGGAGGATCGGTGAAGCCGGAGAACGCTTCGGCTCTGATGGCGCAAGAGGAGATCGATGGCGCGCTGGTGGGCGGGGCTTCGCTGGATGCAAAATCGTTTGCGGCGATTGTGAAGTATTAGAGCACTACACGCCGGCGCGGCTTCCGGCCTTCGCCCGGATGGACAGCCGAGGGCGGGCGGCTGTCCCCACATGAGCTGTTATGGTCTTATCCTTTCCTTATCCTTTCCTTCCATAAATCCCCGTACTCAATTCTGGCGAGAAGCATCTTGACTTCCGAATTCCACGGAAGGAGGGTTCGATGGCCAAAGTATTGCGATGCAATGACGTGGTAGGAAACTGTGATTTCGTGGCTCGCGGCGAGTCCGACCAGGACGTCCTACAGCAGGCCTCCGAGCACGCGCGAACCGCACATCAGGTGAACGAAGTAACGCCGGAACTGGCGGACAAAGCCAGGTCTGCCATCCGGGACGAAGCTGCCTGAACCGGCACAACTCCCAGGGGCGAGCCGCACCGGTTCGCCCTTCCAGTTAACAACTTCCACAATCGCCAGCACAATCTGCTAATCTTCTCTGCTCGTTATCCTTTTCCCTGGTCCTTGAGATTCGAGATTCCATTCCGCTGGGAGAACAGAATCTAATGACGGAGCCTGAGCGTCCTGAACCGAGCCCGCTGTACCGATGGCTGGTCTTGATCTTTGTCAGCCTGGCGATGTTTGGCAGCTACTACGCCTACGACGCTCTCAGCCCGCTCGCCGATGTGCTGAAGCAGCAGCTCGGTTTCTCAGACCTGGATCTGGGTTTCCTGCAGGCGATTTACAGTTTTCCCAACATTTTCACCGTGCTCGTCGGTGGATTCCTCATTGATCGCCTCGGACTGCGAAAGTCGCTGATGATCTTCGGCGTGCTTTGTTTTATTGGTCCGGCCATTACAGTCATTTCCGGGCACCTCCCGATCATGGCTACAGGGCGCCTGATTTTCGGGATGGGCGCGGAATCACTGAACGTTGCGGTCACGACCGCGCTGGCCCGCTGGTTCCGCGGCAAAGAACTGAGTTTTGCCTTTGGATTAAATTTGACGGCTTCGCGTCTGGGCACGTTCGCTGCACTCAACTCCCCCACTTGGGCGCGTTGGGCCTATTCGAGCTGGCGCACGCCATTCCTCCTTGCCTTGGCCTTTTCCGCTTTCTGCATAGTTGGAGCGATTATTTACTGGGGGCTGGAGGTATGGGCGGAGAAAAACTATCGGCTAGGAGCGGTTTCCACCGACAAAGTGGTGTTCGCGGACCTCTGGAAGTTTGGCGTGAGCTACTGGTTGATTGTCGCTCTATGCATTGTCTTCTACTCTGCTATCTTCCCTTTTCAGACTTTCGCTGTGAAGTTTTTTATGGAGGTGCACGGAACATCGCGCGAGTTTGGTGGCTTCTTGTCGAGCATGCTGACGCTGTTTGCCATGATCGCGACTCCCCTGTTCGGTCTTTGGGTGGATCGCATCGGCAAACGGGCCCTATTGATGATGTTCGGCTCTTTGCTGCTGATTCCCGTCTATCTGATGATGGCTTACACCCGAATCAATTTATACATTCCAATGGCGATGATGGGAGTTGCATTCTCTCTGATTCCCGCAGTGATGTGGCCTTCGGTAGCCTATATCGTCGACCAGTCGAAGCTGGGGACAGCATATGGGTTAATGACCATGATCCAGAACATCGGGCTGTTTGGGCTCAACATACTGGTGGGCTGGGCAAACGAATATAGTCATGCGGACGCCAGCAATCCGGCCGGTTACCATCTCGGGATGTGGATCTTCTCCGCTCTGGGGCTGCTGGGAGTCCTGTTCGCCTTCCTGTTGCGCCAGCGGGAAATGGGTCCGCACGGCCATGGGTTGGAGACGATTACGACGGCCAGTGCGGCGGAAAAGGCCGCCTCTTGAATCGCAGCGCCTAAAGCCACGGTCCAAAACGCGGATTTATCGGTATGCCGGAAGGCGTACCCCTTGTTATGAAGCCTCACTTGGCGGCGTTCCTAAAGGCACGATAAGTACTTACTAACTACCAATTTGCGAAGATTGCGACTCTAGCCCTGCTTTAGGGTTTGAAGGCTAAGGCTAACAGGAACGCATTAAGAGCCCGAATGTAAAGGCTTTCCAGAAGGCTCGGGAGAAAAATCTGACCATAGAGCGCACATCCGCAGATCGGGAGAAATTCTCTGATATTCTGGAGTTCCGGCAACCCACCAAAGGTGCGGTAGTTCCCGGCAAACAATACAACACAAACTACTTAAGCCGCATCCCAATGAGTGCGGCCGGAAAAGGCGACTTGACCGAGCCACGGCAGCAACCAAGCATCGAACTCAGCGAGGCTGAGGCCATTGAGCGGGCTAAGCTGGGGGACGCGGAAGCGTTCCAAGTGCTCTATGACAAGCACAAGCGGCGCGTGTATTCTCTGTGCCTGCGGATGACGGCGAATACCGCGGAAGCAGAGGATCTCACGCAGGAAGCGTTTCTGCAGCTCTACCGCAAGATTGGAACGTTTCGCGGAGAGTCGGCGTTCTCGACCTGGCTGCACCGGCTGTCAGTGAACGTAGTGCTGATGCATCTGCGGAAGAAGAGTCTTCCGGTGGTTTCGCTGGAAGAAACTACGCAAGGCACGGAAGAAGATTCTCCGAAGAAAGATTTCGGAGCGGACGATGTGGCGCTGGCCGGGTCCATTGACCGGCTGCAATTGCAGAGGGCAGTGGATAGTCTTCCTCCCGGCTATCGAATGATTTTTGTGCTTCACGATGTGGAAGGTTACGAGCATAATGAAATCGCAAAAATAGCGGGATGCTCGATTGGCAACAGCAAGTCACAACTACATAAGGCCCGCATGAAATTGCGGGACCTGCTCAAGATCAATAGAGCCGAAAAGGCCGGAGAGTCTCGGGCGGGTTAGGCATCGCAACATTGAGTGTGAACAGGGCGTCAAGAGCTGCGACCGGCGTTTGAGCCGCAGCGCACTTGGGGAGAGATGGTATGAATTGCGTTGAGCTGCAGAACAGCTTGGCGGAAGTCGAAGACGGCAGCACAATAGAACAGCGCGCCCATCTGATGGACTGCCCAGAGTGCTGTGCGCTGGTCAAAGAATTGGACCTGATCATCGAGGCCGCCGGCCGGCTGCAAGAGGCGGATGAGCCCAGTCCGCGGGTCTGGAACTCCATCACAATCGCATTGCGGCAAGAGGGACTGATCCGCTCGCAGCGGTCGGCGCCGCACCCTATCTCTTCTTTTAGTGCACGTTGGGGCGCGGCGCGATGGCTGGTTCCAGCAGCGGCGATGCTGTTGCTGGCCCTCGGACTCTACGTGCGGCATCAGTCTGGCCCGGACGAGTTGGCTCAGCAAGCCTCAGTAGTGGTGCCGGTTGCGACGTCCTCTGACCTCAATGACGACGACCTGATGCAAGAGGTGGCAGACAATATTCCGGCGATGAAGGGTCAGTACGAAGACAACCTGCGCCGCGTGAACGAATCCATCCGCGAGGCTCAGGGCTTCGTGGACGAGAGTCCGAATGATGAGGACGCCCGCCGCTCGCTCATGGATGCTTACCAGCAGAAGTCCATGCTTTTTGAGATGGCGATGGACCGTTCTCTGCCATAAAGTAATGATGAAACTTTCGAGTAGCGCTTCACGGCGACACGGATTCAAGGCGATGGATCAGCAAGCTTGGGGGAGTCGTTTATGGTGAGCAAACGCGCGGCAAATCTCGTTGCGCTCGGCGTGATGGTAGTCGGCACGCTGGTGGTAGCCCAGAGCAAGAAGGAATACCACTTCACTGTGGGACCGAGTGCCGGCGTCTCGATCATGAATCCTTACGGCTCGATTTCAGTAAAGCCGTCCCTGAACAATACGGTCGTGGTAAACGCGATCTTGCACTCCGACAAAGTTGAGATCGACAACAGCCAGAATGGCAATCGAGTAGATATCCAGTCGCACTTGTTGGCGGGCGCCGATGCCGAATCGGGCCGGGTAGATTATGAAGTTTTGGTTCCCGCTGATGCCAGCATCACACTACACTCCAGCACGGGCTCCCTGCGCGCTGAAAAATTGCACGGAGACGTGAGTCTGGAAGGCCCGGGCGCCGCAGTAGATGTTCGCGACATTGCGAACGCCCATGTGCACGTGAAGACGATGAATGGCACGGTAAATCTGAACAACATCCAAAACGGATATGTTGAGGTCGACTCCTTAAGTGGAGAAGTCACATTGATGGGCGTAAATGGTCCGATGGTACAAGTGGTTTCAACCAGCGGCAGGATTGTTTATATCGGCGACTTTGGCAAGAGCGGCGAATACCGTCTGACCAGTCATAGCGGCGACATCGACGCCACCATTCCAGAATGGACCTCCGCCGACGTGAGCGCCCGCTCGGTGCGCGGCGAAGTGCATGACGACATTCCCCTCGAACCGAAATCCCACAACTATTTCCCCCTCGATAAGGGGCGTGCCTTTGCAGGTACTATGGGGAGAATGGCGGTGTCCTCTACCGTGGTGCTGCGCACCTTCAGTGGTAAAATTCACCTCAGAAAACGCTCCGAGAAACAATAAGCAAAGCGAACCGCAAAACGGAACGGCGCAAATCCCGTCCTCTAGGACCGGCGAGCGGGTTTGGTGTGTTCGCTAGAAAGCCCGGACAGCGGGCGCGGGCCGTGATCTTGATCGGCTTTATGGGCGCTGGCAAAAGCACTGTGGGCCGGGCGCTCGGCGAACTTCTGGGCTGGACGTTCGAGGATCTCGATGATCGGATCGAACGGCGCGAGCAACGGAAGGTGGCGGACATCTTCCGGAATTCCGGAGAATCCGAATTTCGAAGAGCGGAGCATGCAGCCTTGCAGGAATTGCTGGGCGAGTTGCAGTTAGGAGCGGATCGAGTCGTTGCCCTCGGAGGCGGTGCCTTTGTGCAGAAAGCCAATGCGAGGTTGATCCAGGACAGCGGCGTTCCCACGGTCTTTCTGGATGCGGATGTGACGGAGTTGTGGCGGCGTTGCCGGGCACAGGCCGAGGGGCCAGGACAAGGAATTGAGCGTCCCTTACTGGGCAGTATGGACAGCTTTCGCAAGCTCTACGAGGCCCGGCGTCCGCACTACCTGGAAGCATCGTTCAGGCAGGAGACCATCGGCAAGAGGGTTGAAGAGATTGCGGCTGCGTTGGTTCAGGTGCTCGGCATGGATGAAGGCCGCAAGAAGCGGAGGAGATAAGCAGTGACTTTGAGGGCGCGGATGCGATGGCTAACGGTGGCGATCCTTGCGGGCGCAACTCTGTTCTGTGCCGGTGACCTGAGAGCCAGTGACAAGAAGGACAAATTGAAGCCGGCTGGCCCGTCACAAATCGATTCGGGCACGTTCGGCGTTTTCATCAAAGGCCAGCGGGTAGTCACCGAAACCTTTAGCGTGCTCCAGGAGAACGGCGTCAGCGACGTCAAGTCGCATCTGCAGGAGACTGCCGGCGCGGCCCATACAAACCAGCATTCCGAGTTGCAGATGAGCAGCAGCGGGGAGCTGGTCCGCTATGAGTGGAGCGATGGAACTGGATCGCTGGTGGTGTCCCCTAACAATGAATTCCTCCTCGAAAAGATCACTCCTTCCCCGGGAGCAAAGCAGGCCGAGCAGCCATTTCTTATGCCGAACACATCGGCGATTCTGGACAACAACTTTTTTATCCACCGACAGGTGCTGGCATGGCGCTACCTGGCAACCAACTGTCAGACGCAGAGCGGCGCTCTCAAGTGCCAGCAGGGGGCGGTGGAGTTCGGCGTGCTAGTACCGCAGGATCGGACGTCAGTGCGAGTACGCATGGAACTGGTGGGAAGAGAACGAATCACGATCCGGGGAACGGAACGGGAACTATTGCGGCTGAACTTGAAGGGCGAAAATTTCTCCTGGGCGCTCTGGGTGGATGAGAAAGATCAGTTCAAGCTAATGCGCGTGCTGGTTGCAGACGATAATACCGAAGTAGTGCGAGACTAGCCTGGACTTCGCAGCTTTGCGATTCTAAGTCGAGATTGGCGGGCCAACGATGCCGGTGGCGGATGGACGTACGGCGCGGGTTCTCATCACAGTGCTGCTGTTTGCGCTGGGGCTGGGCTTCCTCTACGTTGCCCGGCAAACCTTGATCGCCTTCCTGTTCGCGATCTTTTTCGCCTACCTGATGAGCCCCCTGGTTTCTTCCCTGGAAAAAATTCTGCATGGGCGGGTTCGCGCGATTGCGGTAATTTACCTCCTCTTGCTGGGTCTGTTGATTCTGTTTTTCGTTTCCATGGGTCCGCGCATCGGGCGGGAGAGTGCGCGCCTTGGGCAGTCATTGCCCGCGTTAACTCAGCTCAGCTCGGGACAGATCGCAGAGCAACTGGGACACGACCACGGCTGGAACTCCCGTCTCGTCGATTTGGCGCGCGATTATCTGGTCAGCCATAGCAGTCAAATCACCAACCTGGCGCAGAAAGTTGGGTTGCGCCTGGCCGACGTGGCAAAACAGGCATGGCTGTTGATTATTGTGCCGCTGTTGTCAATTTTCTTTCTTAAAGACGGGCACACCTTCAGCAAACTTCTTTTGGACCTGGTACGCTCGCGTCCGCAGCGCGAATTGCTGCAAGGGGTGCTGAGTGACTTGAACCAGATGCTCGCCCATTTCATCCGAGCGCAACTCACTCTGGCGGGGCTCACGCTGGTTATGTATGCGGCTGTTCTCGCTACTATGCGAATGCCCTATTCGCTGGTGCTGGCAACCGTGGGCGGCTTGCTGGAATTTATTCCCGTCGTTGGGCCGCTGGCGGCTGCGGTGATCATCGTCGGCGTAGCGCTTCTCGTCAGCTTCCCGCACTGGCTGGCTCTATTGATTTTTCTCGGCGTCTGGCGGCTTATCCAGGACTACGTCACCTCGCCCCGCATCATGGGACATAGCATGGAACTACATCCTCTGGCGGCAATTTTTGGCGTGATGGCGGGCGGAGAAGTGGCCGGAATTCTCGGCATCTTTCTGTCCATCCCCGTGATGGCCAGTCTGCGAATCGTGTTCCGTCGCTGGCGCCTGTATGCCGAGAAGAGAAAATTCGGCCCGCTGAATGAATATGTGCTCGACCCGCATGGCGTGCGGCCGAAGTAGGGGAGCAGTTCTCAGTTCTCAATTCTTCTGCGCTCAGTTTCATCTTCATTCAACTTCTATCCAGGGGTTGCACTTGTCCCGATTGCTTTGTCCGCATTTGGGTTCCGCAGGAATTCGGCGGCTGCCTCGGGCGGTACTGTGTTGATGAACATTCCCGAACCCAGCTCAAATCCCGCGGTACGGGTGAGACGCGGAGTTACGCATACATACCAGTGGAAATAGCGGGCGCTGGCATAGTCGGAAGGGCCAGTGCGAACCGTGAAATTCA